>NZ_JBEPXO010000015.1:0-55005 GCF_041641895.1 Salinigranum sp.
GTCGCGCGTCCAGCTCCCCTCTCGCCGTATCCGTCGCCTCCGGTCACGTCAACCCTTATCACGACCAGGCCCCTAGTTGAGGTATGAGCTTCTTCCGCTGGCTCGGCCGGACGGTCGGCCGACTCACCACCGGCGGGTCGTCCGACGGCGTGGCCGAACGCGGCGGCCTCTCCAGCGCGCTCAAGACCGGCGTCGTCGCCGCCGTCCTCGTCGGACTCGCCCTCCTCGTGGTCCCCATCACGCCCGTGACAGTCGTCGGTCTCGCGGTGCTGGCGCTCGCCATCTCGGCGGTGTACAGCGCCGTCGAAATCGTCGAGGCGTACGAGACGCGTGCGCTCACCGTCTTCGGCGAGTACCGCGGCCTCCTCGGCCCCGGTCTGAACTTCGTCCCGCCGTTCGTCTCGCGGACGTACGCGTTCGACATGCGGACCCAGACGTTCGACGTGCCCTCCCAGGAGGCCATCACGGAGGACAACTCGCCCGTCACGGCCGACGCCGTCGTCTACATCAGGGTGATGGACGCCGAGCGCGCCTTCCTCGAAGTCGACGACTACCGGCGGGCCGTCTCGCTGCTCGCACAGACGACGCTCCGCGCGGCGCTCGGCGACATGGAACTCGACCAGACGCTGTCGCGGCGCGACCAGATCAACGACCGCATCCGGCGGGAGCTGGACGAACCGACCGACCGGTGGGGTATCCGCGTCGAGTCGGTGGAGGTGCGCGAGGTGACGCCGAGCGCCGACGTCGTCAACGCGATGGAGGAACAGACCTCCGCCGAGCGGCACCGCCGCGCCATGATCCTGGAGGCGCAGGGCGAACGCCGGAGCGCCATCGAACGCGCGCAGGGTGAGAAGCAGGCGGCCATCGTCGAAGCGCAGGGTGAGAAGCAGGCGGCCGTCCTCGAAGCGCAGGGCGACGCCATCGCCACCGTTCTCCGGGCGCGGGCGGCCGAGTCGATGGGCGAGCGCGCCATCGTCGACAAGGGGATGGAGACGCTGGCGCGAATCGGCCAGTCGCCGTCGACGACGTACGTCCTCCCGCAGGAACTCACCTCGCTCCTAGGCCGGTACGGGCGGCAGTTGACCGGCAGCGACGTCCAAGCGTCGGCGGGGCTCGACAGTCTGGAGTTCGACGCCGAGACGCGCGAACTGCTGGACCTCGACAGCGTCGACGAACTCGTCGAGATGGCGTCGGACGTGACCAACGGGGAACCGGCCGACGCCGAGGTCGAGTTCGAGTACGACACCGGCGAGGGTGACGAGGCGGAGATGGAGTTCGAGTACGACGCGGCGAACGACTGACACTGTCGGCTGTGACCGTCCAGCGATATTCGGCATCCTCGGGTGTCGACACGCTTCGCAGATACACAGCCGACAGGAGGAGCGGAGGACGGCCGGGCACAAGGCATATTCCGGACACGATAGCACGGACCAGTAGCCATGCCCTCCACCCCCCGACGCGCGGTCCTCGGTCTCCTCGCGGGGGTCGTCAGCGGTGCAGGCTGTGCGGGTCGCGACCCGTCCGGACCAGCCACAGAGACCGAGCGCCGGACGTCAAGGCGGTCGACGCATTCGACGACCGGTGCACGGACGCCTGACGAGCCGACTCTCACCGCCCCCCGGCCGTCGACCGTCGACGCCGACTGGCCGTCGCACGCGTTCGACGCCGAAAACACCGCCCAGTCGCCGGAGACGGTCGGCCCGACTGTCCGGCCCCGTGTCCAGTGGGTGGGCCGGGCACCCGCCGGGGCCGCGTCACCGGTCGTCGCCGTCGCGCTCGGGCACCGGGGTACGGTCACGGCGTTCGACGCAGCCGACGGGAGCGAACGGTGGCAGGTCGACCTCGCGGAGAACCCACAGACGCCGGCGGTCGTCGACGGGACCCACTACGTCCTCACGTACAGTCTCGACCGGCTGAACGAACTGGTCGCGCTCGCGGCGGACTGACCGGGGCAGCCGTCGCGGCCCTCGCGGCGAGTCACCGGCTGACTGAAGTTTATATTGACTCGCCGACTAGTGGTGCACATGGAGGTGCGTGACGCCGTCGAAGCGGACGCCGAGGCCCTGGCGGCAATCGTCGACGCGCCGGCCGACGTGATGCGCAACGTTGTCCACGACCGGACGGTCCGCGTCGCGGTCCGACAGAGCGACCCCGGACCGAACGCCGACGTCGACGTCGGCGGTGCCGTGGACGTCGCCGCCGAGGGAGGCGAACCGGGAGACGACACAGGAGACGCGACGGCGGAGAACGTCCTCGGGTTCGTCAGTTTCGACGCGCGCGAGGACACCGTCTACGTGACACAGTTCGGGGGGACCTCCGAGGCCTGCGAGCGACTCATCGGCGAGCCGATTCGCTTCGCCACGAACGAACGGATGAGCGTCGAACTCCTCGTCGAGGCAACCGACGAGGAGCTCACGGCCGTCGCCGAGAGCGCCGGATTCGACGCGGAGGGACGCGGTCCGAGTTTCGGCGGACAGCGGACGATAAAGTACCGGCTCGACTCGAAACGGTCCGGGTGACGCCGTCGTTCGCCCGCCTCACGTGAACTTCCTGAGCGTCAGGTTCAGCGTGTCGAGGTCGACGATGGGGGCAAAACCGACGTCCGGGTCGATGTTGACCGACTTCTGGAACGCGGTCTGTGCCTGCCAGCAGCCCGAGTTGACGGCGAGGACGTTGTGGTACTTCCCGTACCCGAGTTTGTGGACGTGGCCCGTGTGGAAGATGTCGGGGACGGAGTCGATGGTGAGGTAGTCGCTCTTCTCGGGCGCGAGGCGCATCCGGCCACCGAACTGTGGGGCGACGTGGCGCTTCTTCAACAGCTGGTACATCGCCAGGTGAGGCTCGTCGTAGCTCGCCTTCTCCTCGGGGAGTTCGGCGATGACCTCGTCGAGCGAGACGCCGTGGTACATCAGGACGGAGACGCCCTCGATGGTGACGGTGGAGGGGTTGCCCGTGATGTGAGCGTCGTGAGCGGACATGATATCCCGGAGGTTCTCGTCGAACGCCGGCTGCGGTTCGGCGAGGCGGACGGCGTCGTGGTTGCCCGGAATCATCACAATCTCCACGTCGCCGGGCACCTCCTTGAGGTGCTCCGCGAACTGTTCGTACTGTTCGTAGATGTCGACGATGCTCAGTTCCTCGTCCTGGTTCGGGTAGACGCCGACCCCCTCGACCATGTCGCCGGCGATGAGGAGGTACTCGACGTGGTCGGCCTCCTCGGTGTGGAGCCAGTCGGCGAACGCGGACCACGCGTCGGCGACGAACTCCTGGCTCCCGACGTGGACGTCGGAGATGAGCGCTGCCTGGACGTGCCGGTCGGCCGTCGACGGGCGGTAGGTGCGCGGCACGTCGGGGAAGTAGAGTTCGTCGACGAACAGGATGCCGGCGTCGTCGGCGAGCGTCCCCGACACCGCGATACACTCGTCTTTGAGGAGTTCCTCCACCGAGGAGGCGATGTCCTTGTCCTTCATCACGAGGCACGGGAACACCCCGGTCGTGTCCTCGAGTTCGACGAGCCAGTGGCCCGACGCCGTCGACCGGATGTCGTTGACGAGTCCGATCATCTCCGCGTCGCTCCGCCCCGGCATGTCCTGAATCGCCGTCGCCGGGCGGTGGTTGACCCGCCCGCGGAGCTGTTTCGAGAGTTTCTCGTACCGGTCTCTGAAGACGGCGACGAAGTCGTCGTACTCGCCGGTTCCGGTCGACCGGCCCGTGATGTCGCCGTCGACGGTGACGGACTGCCGCGTGGTGTCTCTCGACCCCCGTCCAGTCGACCCCTCTGTTTCGACTGGAGTCTCGCTCGTAGACTGGATGACGGCATCGGGTTCTCCACCCGAAACAGAGGGGTCTGCGGCGACCGCTTCGGTGGCACGGACGTCGTCGACACCCGGGGGGTCGGGTGCGGGCGTCGTCTCGGCGTCGAGGGTAGCACGGACGTGGTCGGTCGTGATCCGGAGTGCGCCGTCGGGCGCCCCCTCGACGGCCCGTTCGAGTGCCCGCACAGGGTCGTCCGCGCTCGCGATGAGCGTGACCGCTTCCCGTTCGGCGTTGTAGCCGTGTCGGGCGAGTTCGCGGACGATGCGTGTCGTCGTCTCCAGCGGCACACCTGCAGGTAGTGAGGCCGCGAGAAAAGGGTGCCGGACCACGTGAGTCCCCGGGGCGGCGTCGGAGTGACGGCGACGGCGCTCGACGGCCCCACGTCGGAGCCACCTCCCGGGGCGAAGACGGGACACACTGTCGACCCAGAAGGTTGAAATCCGGGGCGGAGGTAGGGGAGGTGATGACCGCCGATGAGGGCCGCCGGTCCTCGCGAGACGACGAACCTCCGGTGGACGACGCGGTCGCCACCAGCCCCTCCACCCCGTCTCCCGACGCCTCCGACGAGTCCACGACACGGTCCGGGAGTCGGGACAGTCAGGACGGCGTCGGCGACGGGAACGGTCCGGACGGCGCGACCGACACACGCGACAGTCGCCCCCCGGACCCGGTCCCCGACTCTGGAAGCGACGAGTCGTTCGCCCGTCGGTTGTGGTCGGCACAGTCCGGGCCGCTGTTCTTCCTCCGCGAGGTGGGAACCAGCGTCGGCGCCGTGGTCCTCGTCGGCCTGATTCTGTTCGGTGTCAGCGGGGTATGGCCGCCGATGGTCGCCGTCGAGTCGGGGAGCATGGAGCCACACATGCACAAGGGTGACCTCGTGTTCATCACCGAACCGGGGCGCTTCACGCCCGACGCGGCGTACGAACGGACGGGCGTCGTGACGGCGGAGACGGGGACCGACGTCGGCTACCGGACGTTCGGCGGGCCGGGGTCGGTCGTCGTCTACGACGACCCAGGGCGGGGCGGTCCCCCCATCATCCATCGCGCGGAGTTCTACGTCGAAGAGGGCGAGAACTGGTACGACCGCGCAGACCCCGAGTACGTCTCCGCCGACAGCTGTTCCGAACTCCGCAACTGCCCCGCGCCGCACGCCGGATTCATCACGAAAGGCGACGCGAACGGCCGGTACGACCAGGTGTCGGGCATCGCTGAACCGGTGAAACCGTCGTGGATCACCGGTATCGCGCGGGTCCGCATCCCGTATCTCGGCTGGGTCCGACTGGGCCTCTCGGACGTCGTCCAGACGGGACCGTACGGGACGCTGTCGGAGGTCCGTCTCGTCGACGAGACACAGCGACCAACGAGAGGATGGACGGACGAGAGCGGGACGCGAGCCACGACCGATGCCGTTCGTCCCTATCCCGAAGCGGACACGGTGACGGTTCGGGCGGGCCTGACTGGCGTCCACCTCCCGACGCCGGTTGCGACCTGAGACGAGTCGTCTGCGGAGCCACGCGGTCCGGTTCCAACGAGGGCCAGCAGACTGGACGGGTGGTCGTTCCGGCTCTCGTCCGAGGACGCCCGTCGGTTCGAGTGGAACGACTGCGTCGGGTGTATCTCCTGCGTCGGGTGTATCTACTGTATCCAGTGAAGGCGGTGTTTCGTGTGGAGCGACTCCGTCGGGCACACCACCGTTTCACCTGGAGCCGGTCGGTGGCCCGGGGCGGGTAGGGACGAGGAGAGACGAGAGCGCCCTGCGGTCAGTTGTCGAACCGGGCCTGGACGAACGGCTGAGCGTTCTCGATGTCGCTGAGGCGGGAGTCCGAGAGCAGGACGGCCTCGGTCTCCTCGATGGGGACGGAGATGGAGATTTCCTTCGTGCGGCCGTACCGTCCCTTCGAGACGACGACGGCGTTCGCGATGCCGAGCATGTCGAGTTCGGAGATGAGGTCGGTGACGCGTCGCTGAGTGAGGACGTCGGCGTCGATCTCCTCGCAGAGGCGTTTGTAGATGTTGAACACCTCGCCGGTGTTGATGTTGCGGACGCCGTTCTTCTCCAGGAGAATGGTGGCGAAGAGGACGATTTTCGACTGCGTCGGGAGGGTCCGGACGACTTCGACGACGCGGTCGAGTTCGATCTTGTCCTGCGCCTGGCGGACGTGGCGCTCCTCGACCGTGTCCGCCTGGCCGCGCTCGGCGAGTTCGCCGGCCGTCCGGAGGAGGTCGAGCGCGCGTCGGGCATCGCCGTGTTCCTGGGCCGCGAACGCGGCACAGAGCGGGATGACGTCGTCGGTCAGCGCACCGGACTTGAACGCGACGTCGGCGCGATGCTGGAGGATGTCCCGTAACTGGGTGGCGTCGTACGGCGGGAAGACGATCTCTTCCTCCCCGAGCGACGACTTCACGCGCGGGTCGAGGAAGTCGGTGAACTTCAGGTCGTTCGAGATGCCCATGATGGAGATACGGGAGTTGGTGAGTTCGGAGTTCATCCGCGAGAGGTTGTAGAGGGTGTCGTCACCCGACTTCTCGACGAGTTTGTCGATTTCGTCGAGCATGATGACGACGACCCGTTCGTGGTAGTCGACGGCGTCGAAGAACGTCGAGTAGACGCGGTCGGTCGGCCACCCGGTCATGGGGACCGTCTCCATCTCCTCGCGGTCGGCTTCGAGGCTCTCGATGCGCGCTTCGACCGCGTCGAGCGAGTCGAACTCCGTCCCCGCGAGCGCGTCGACGCTGTCGGCCGCGCGCGTCTCGAGGTCACGTAGGTGTTCGAGTCGGCTCTCGATGACGGCCTCGTTCTTCTCGATGAACTTGTTCGCGAGCTGGGCGAGCACGCGGTACTGGGTGTCGGTCACCTCGCAGTTGATGTACTCGACCTCGCAGGGGACGTCGTACTTCTGTGACGTGGACTCGAGTTCCTGCGAGACGTACTTCGCACTGGCAGTCTTCCCCGTCCCGGTCTTCCCGTAGATGAGGATGTTCGACGGCGTCTCCCCGCGGAGCGCGGAGACGAGGATGGTCGCCATCTGGTTGATCTGTTCGGTCCGGTGGGGGAGTTCGTGCGGAGTGTACGACGGTCGGAGGACCTCCTTGTTCTCGAATATCGGCTCGCCGGAGAGCAGGTCGTCGAACAGGCCCGTACTCTCGGTCGACTCCTCGAGGACCACCTCGTCGAAGTCGAGGCCCGCCGTCGACCGGGACGCGGCTTCGGACGTCTCTGTCAGGTCGTCGACGGAGTCCGGAATGGTCTCGTTCGTCTCGCCGACGTTCCCGTCGGTGTCTGTTCCCGCAGGTCGAGCCTGATCGTTCCTCCCGTGTGTGTCATCCTCGTTGTCACCCATTTCGAACCCCACCATTTCAACTGGAGAACCGGCCTCACGCCAGCGTATCGCGTGATACACGGCGCGTACGGGCGTGTCCCGTCGTACCGGCTGTGAGAGGCGTCCAGATGATGCAGACGAAACAGATGAAGAGGAGGTATAAAAAGATTGTCTCTCGCCAGCCACGTTTCACCTCGAATCGACACCGGTTGCGGCGTGAAACGCCGAATTTCGCGTCGCTCCGGCTGTCTCGCTGTCGACCTGAAACGAGGGGTCGAGGTGGGAGTAGAGTCGGCGACGGACGGGGACGCCGCGCCTGGAGTACGTGGTCTCGAGGGTGGCGACAGGGCGGGAACCCCCTCCCGTCGAACTCGAGAGCGAGTGTTCCCTGTCGCGACGAGACTACCGTCACTCATCTGGACCCGAAACGGTGGGTGCCGTGGAACGATACGAGTCGGAGCGGGGTGCGGGGGTGAAGCGAAGGGGAGGTTCGGTGGGCAGTGACTCGTCGACGCGAGCGTGACAGCTGGGAGAGCCCCGAACGACGCCGGTCCGGTTCCGTCCTCGTCGTGTCTAGAAACTACCACGAACCCCCCCACCCCTTCGTTTCGGGTGGAACGGTACAGCGGAGGGGGTGGGGGGAGGGGGTCTCTCTAGTCAGAAAGAACTAAGTCCTAGACGCTTAAACTATGTCCGCACTGCAGCATAATCGCATATTTTCATACCGTTCGTCTAGGTATCTAGTAAGGAACGACGACGACTGGCACCCTCACCTCCCACCGTCGGGGACAGTTCCAGTCGAAACGAAGGGGTGGGGGGCGTATTCGCCCGTCGCGACGCCCGGTAACTCCCCCCTCCCCTCAGCCGTCGTCCGCCGAGAGCATCGTCCGGTCCACCTGGGCTCTTCCGTCGCCTCCGCTGTCGACGCTCTCCCGTCGTCCGCTCAGAGAGCGCCGACGGTCGGTTCCACCGGAAGTGAAGGGGTCGAGTACGACGGCGGCCGGAGCACAGTTTCCCGGAACGGCGGCCGCTGGATGCCCCGGGGAGAGCTCTGTACCCCGTCGACGACCGATTGGCGTTCCCCCGACGTCCAGTCGACGTTCCCCCGCCGACCGGTCGATGCTCCGCCGACGACCGGTCGGCGTTTCTCTCACTGGTCGGCGACGCTCCTCCCATCGGTCGGTCGGCGTTCGCTCCCTCGGCTGACCCCGACGACCGTCTGTCGGGCGCTGACGCCCCTCGAATCGTGGGAATCGATGACGTGCGTCTGACGCAGACTTAAGTGGAGTCGAATGTGTTGTAACCGCATACGCCCCTCTGCGGGAACGGAGAGGGTGCTGGAGGCCAGGATGGGACTGTTCACAGACCTCAGAGACAGCATATCGCGAGTCGTCGACCGACTGTTCGTCGACGCCGAACCCAAGCGAATCGGTATCTACGGCCCGCCGAACGCCGGGAAGACGACTCTCGCGAATCGAATCGCCCGCGACTGGACCGGTGACGCCGTCGGCCCCGAGAGCCACATCCCCCACGAGACGCGACGTGCCAGACGGAAGGAGAACGTCGAAATCGAGCGGAACGGGAAGACGGTCACCATCGACATCGTCGACACGCCGGGGGTGACGACCAAAGTCGACTACAAGGAGTTCATCGAACACGACATGGAGAAGGAAGACGCCGTCCGTCGCTCCCGAGAGGCGACCGAGGGCGTCGCCGAGGCCATGCACTGGCTCCGGGAGGACGTCGACGGCGTCATCTACGTGCTCGACTCGACGCAGGACCCGTTCACGCAGGTGAACACGATGCTCATCGGCATCATCGAGAGCCAGAACCTCCCGGTCCTCATCTTCGCGAACAAGATCGACCTCGAGGAGTCGAACGTCCAGCGCATCGCGAACGCCTACCCACAGCACGAGACGGTGCCCCTGTCGGCACTCGAAGGAGACAACATGGACGAAGTGTACGAGAAGATTGCGGAGTACTTCGGGTGAGCCACCATGGTTGAAGCAACCCCCGAACCGGAATCGCCCGATGGTGTCCAGATCGACCTCATCAGCGGCGCCCGGATGGAGAAGCTCCGGTCGATGGAGAAGATCCGGCTCATCCTCGACGGCGTCCGCGAGGGAAACATCGTCATCCTCGAAGAGGGACTCTCGCCCGACGAGGAGTCGAAGCTCATCGAGGTGACGATGACGGAGATCAGCCCCGACGAGTTCAACGGCATCGAAATCGAGACCTACCCCACCACGGGCGGAAGCAGTGGTGGCCTCTTCGGGAAGCTCATCGGTCGCGACTCGCCGAAGAAACTCACCGTCATCGGACCGGCCAACCAGATCAAGACGCTCCACAAGGACGAGGACTTCATCAGCGCGCTCGTCTCGCGGAAGTAACTCTCGATGCCCCACCAGTGTACCACCTGCGGGCGGACGTTCGCCGACGGCTCGAAGGAGATGCTCTCGGGCTGTCCCGACTGCGGCGGCAACAAGTTCCAGTTCAAACCCGCCTCGCCCCGCGCCCGCGACGCCGGGTCGGCCGAGTCGACCGAGTCGACCGAGTCGACGCCGAACGCTGACGGCGTCCCCGACTCCGAGTCGCCAGCCGACGCCGGACAGCCGACTGCGACGGACGTGCCCTCGACCGACGCTGGTGACAGCTCGGACCATACCTCTCCGTCGCCGACGGCGACGGACCCGCCCCGTTCGACGTCGACGCCCGGAACCGAGGCGTCCTCCCCGGACCCGTCTTCGTCGACGGCCGACACGTCTCCGGAGTCGGCCACCCCGACTGCGTCTCCCGCGGCCGAAACCGACGACGAGGACGACGCGGAGGTCGAACGTCGGACGGACGATTCCCGGCCCGGGGCCGAAGACCACGCGCAGGCGAGCGCCCGGACGGACATGGTCACCCCCGACGAACTCGCCGACGCCGCCTCCGACTCCCGCCCGGCGCCCGAGACGGCGGAGGGCCGCGTCATCGAACCGCAGAGCCAGGAACGTCCCGGACTCGAAGAACTCCGCGAGGAACTCAACAGCCAGTTCGAGAGTATCAAAATCGTCAGCCCGGGCCAGTACGAACTCAATCTGATGGAACTGTACGACCGCCAGGAGTACATCATCTCCCTGCAAGAGGACGGCCGGTACGTCATCGAGGTCCCCGGGTCGTGGGGCGACCGCGACGGCGACTGAACGTCCGACCCACTTCTCTCCGTCCGTCTGTCGGTAGTCGCCGTGTCCCGTTCGTCCCGTGGTGCCGTGACCGCTCGCACCCCTCTCGGCGGACCGACCGCACCCCTTCCGGTGGGCCGCTCGCACCCCTCTCGGCGGACCGACCGCACCCCTTCCGGTGGGCCGCTCGCACCCCTTCCGGTGGAACCGCCGAACCCCTTCGCTTCGACTGGAACCCCTTCGACGCACGCTCGCAGCGACCGCCCACGACCGCCACACGGTACTCCGTCGTTCGCGTCGGTTCAGCTGTCGCGTGGGGGTGATAGACGTTCACGTTCCACTGGAAACGAAGGGGTCTCCAGGGTCGGTTTCCGTCTCGCCCGTGTGCGGGCAGTCGGCACGAGTGCAGCGCCGCAGAGAGGCCGACACGCCCACGCAGTCGCGGCCGGAATTGAAGCCTTTAAGCGAACGGGCCCAGACCGTGAGACCATGAGCCAAGCGACGAAGATCGTACTCGGGACAGTCGGCCTCGCGGTCGTGTTGGTGCTGCTTCTCATCGGCGTCGCCGCCTTCGGATAAGCCGATGGCTACGTTCGAGCGCCGGTCGCTCACAGGAGAGGTCGCGGCCGTCCGCGAGGCGTACGCGCCCGACTCGCTCGTCCTCGACGTCGGCCGTGACTTCGAGACGCTCCCGCCCGCTGTCGCCGAAGACCTGGGACTGCTCGCCGACTCGCTCGCCCCGGCGAGCTATCCGTCCGAGTGGCTCCCCGACGACGTGCCCGAGACGCTCGCGCACTACGCCAGTTCGGACTTCACTATCGGGCTACCCAGCGACGGGACGGTCGTGTGGACGCGACAGACTGTCCCGCCGACGGTCCTCGTGAAGTTCCGCGCCCGGGGGACGCCCGACGAGTTCCTCCAGTTCCTCCTCGCGGAGGCGTTCGTCGAACTCTCCCTCGACGTCCCGGAGAGCTTCCTCCCCTTCTTCGGCGAGCGGTACGTCGCGCTGGACGCGGCCGTCGGGTCGGGGCCGGCGGACGTCTTCCAGGTCGCTGCGGCGCTGTACGACGCGTGGGTCGGCCTGCAGACCCGCGAGGTCTTCGCCGGGTGGGGCGACGACTACCCCGACCTGTACGACTCGTGGCGTGACGCCGGCGACCGACTGGCCGGCAGACTCGACGACCTCCCGGCCGAAGTCGCGCGTGGGAAGACATCCTTCGCGGCCGCGACGGAGTACGCCTGTTCGGCGGTGAAACACGACCTGGACCCCCCGGCCCCGTTCGCCGCGCTCGACACGCAGGCGTATCGCGACCACGAGGCGGAGTACGCGGTTCGGTGGGCCGAGAAGACGTTCGCGCAGTTGCGCGACGACGCCTGAGTCCCGTCTGCTACTCGTAGCTAACGTCTCCGTCGACGTTGAGGTCGATGACGCCGTAGAACAGCTCGCGGAACCGGTCCAGCGTCTCATCGTCGTGGACCTCTTTCGAGAGGTGGAAGAGGCCGACCGCGTCGTGTTCTTTCAGCAGGTCGAGCAACTCCTCCGTCGCCGCGTACGCCTCGTCGACGTCGGCGTAGTACGCCATCTCCGTGACGGAGTCGACGCTCACGCGGAGTTTCCCGTCGTGGGTCTCCAGGAAGTTGCGGACCTGTTCGACGATGCCCGCGAGGTCGTCCGGCGAGCGGACGTAGTGGATGTTCTCGGTCCGGCGCCGCGAGTAGCCGCGCTCGACCGAGATGGAGTCGAGGATGACCGCCCGCGACTCGTCGACGTCGTAGTACTCCAGTTTCTGCTCGACCTCTCTGGCCGTCGTCCGCGTCGAGACGACGAGGAAGTGGTCGGTGTCGGTCTTGAGGAAGTCGGTGTCGATGCGGTCGGTCTCGCCGATGCTCGGATGGAGGAGGAGCAGTCCCGTCCCGCCCGGGATACTGTCGGGCGTGTTCTCGATGGCGAGGGTGTAATCCATACGCGATTGACCGACTGAACCGACTTAAGACTGCGGGATGGCGAGGGGATGTCGGACGGCTACGATATCTCGGAGGGACGTCAGAACAGCGTGTCGGCCGTCGCCGCTCCGATGACGCTGAAGACGGCGCCGACGCTCGTCGCCTTCAGCGTGACACCGAGGACGGCCGTGCTCAGCGTCATCCCCAGGACGTCGACTGCGCCCGGGTCGCCCTGTGCGATGTCGGCGAGGAACGTCCCCGGGGCGTCGAACGCGAGCGCGAGGATGAACACAGAGAAGTACGACACGAGGATGAGCGAGACGAACCGTGCGGGAACCCCGGCGATGTCCACCTCCCGGTCGGGGTCGCGGTTGTCGGCCTTGTACAGCGTCCCGTACCCGATGGCGAGGACGATGACGAACGTCAACAGCCCCTGCACCGTGGACATGCTCCGCGCGAGTACCCACACCTCCTCGGTGACGACGAACGGCCCCGCGAGGAGGAACCCGCCGACGACCTGCTGGGCCGTGTCCGCGAGCGCGAAGCGCCGGTTCTTCCCGACCATACGACTCCATGAGCGTCAGCGGGTAAAGCCGACACGGAAGGGGGACCTGCCCCACGAGTCGTGCTCGTCGGTGACGTGACCGACTCCGGCGGGGACGGCGTGTGTGCTCGTCGTCGGAGACCGGGGAGAGCGTCGTGACGCCACCGGGAACGTCGTCGTGGACGCCCGGCGAGCACGTCGAACGCCACCGACTCCGAACCGGTTTTGCCTCCCCGGCGTCTGCACCCGACATGAGCGTTCGCGACGAGTTCGACGCCTGGGCCACGGACGGCCGGGACCGCGGGATGGAACAGCGCCACTGGCACACCGCGAAGCACGTCCTCTCGCGGATGCCGGTCGAATCGGGCGACGCCGTCCTCGACCTCGGCTCCGGCAGCGGGTACGCCGCCCGCGCGCTCCGCGAGGCCGGCGGCGCGGGCCGGGCGGTCGGACTCGACGGGGCGCCCGCGATGGTCGAGAACGCCCGGTCGTACACCGACGACCCGATGGTCGAGTTCGTCGTCGGCGACTTCGACGCCCTCCCCTTCGCCGACGACAGCTTCGACCACTGCTTCTCGATGGAGGCGTTCTACTACGCGCCGGACCCGCAGCACACCCTCGAGGAACTGCGCCGGGTGCTCCGCCCGGGCGGGACGTTCTACTGTGCGGTCAACTACTACGAGGAGAACGTTCACTCCCACGAGTGGCAGGAGCGCATCTCGGTTCCCATGACGCGCTGGTCCGCCCCCGAGTACAGGCTGGCGTTCCGCGAGGCCGGTCTGTACGTCGCCGAACAGGACAACGTCCCTGACCGGGAGACGGAGATCCCGGCCGCCGACGAGTTCCCCACCGAGGGGTTCGAGACGCGCGAGGCGATGGTCGAACGCTACCGCGAACTCGGGACGCTCCTCACCGTAGGCGTCGTCCCCTGACGGCTTCTTTTCGGTAGGCGTCGTCCCCTGACGGTCTCTTCTCGAGGGGCATCCCCCCTGGGCACTCCTCACCGTTCGCTTCGCTCGCTGCGTTCCCCGTCGACGCTCACCAGGTGTGCGTCCGCGGCCGCGAACGCCAGCGTGACGCGCCCGTCGAGGGCCTCGTCCGTCCGCGCGGTCAGTTCCGTCCCCTCCCAGTCGAGCCACACTCGCGTCGTCTCGCCGAGGAACTCCGACCGGACTACCTCCGTGCGGAGGCGGTTCGGTTCGTCGGCTCCCTCGGCGGCTCCGTCGGTGAGGGTGCGTAACCGCTCCGGACGGACGGCGAACGTGACTCCCACTCCGGCCGTCGGCCGGTCGGCGTGGGCGCCGTCGACGGCGACGTCGAGTACCGTCCCGCCCACGTCGACGGCGAGTCGGTCCCCATCGCGGCCGACGACTCGGCCCTCGAAGAGGTTGTTGTCGCCGACGAACGACGCGACGAACGCGCTCTGCGGACGGTCGTAGACCTCCCGTGGCGTCCCGACCTGTTCGACTCGCCCGCCGTTCATCACGGCCACCCGGTCGGAGACGGCGAGCGCCTCCTCCTGGTCGTGGGTGACGTACAGCGTCGTCACCCCGAGTTCGCGCTGGATGTCCTTCACCTGTCCGCGGAGTCGCTCGCGCAACCCCGCGTCGAGCGCGCTCATCGGTTCGTCGAGCAGGAGGACTCGCGGCCCCGGAGCGAGTGCCCGAGCGAGTGCGACCCGTTGCTGTTGTCCGCCGGACAGCGCCGCCGGGTCGCGCTCCTCGAAGCCGGCGAGGTCGACGAGCGAGAGCAACTCCTGCACTCGTTCGCGTCTCGAGACGCCTCCCGGTGGGTCGGAAAAGCGGAGGCCGTACGCGACGTTCTCGGCGACGCTCATGTGCGGGAAGAGCGCGTAGCTCTGGAAGACGACGCCAATCCCCCGCTCCTCGGGTGGGACCCCGCTCACGTCGCGGCCGTCGAACCGTATCTCCCCCTCGGTTGGCGACTCGAACCCCGCGACGAGGCGGAGGGTCGTGGTCTTCCCACAGCCGGAAGGGCCCACGAGCGTGAAGAACTCCCCGTCGGCGATGGCGAGTGAGACGTCGTCGAGCGCCGTCGCCTCGCCGTACCGCTTCGTGACGCCCGAGAGGTCGAGTTCGGTCATATCGGCGGCCTCACGTGTCGGTTCCGACGGGTTCGCGGCACCCGAAGCGTCGCTCCCGGCGATACCGAACGGGCCCCTCCCCGCTCGTCCGTGGGGCGTGTGCCCTCTCCCCGCTCCTCCGCGAAACCCCTTCGTTTCAGGTGGAACCCGTCGGTCACGAACCTGTCCTCCCCCACACGAACCCTGCACTCTCGCGTGCTCGCGTCACGGTTCCCATCTCGGTCCGGTGGGACTCGTTCGTCCGCCGGGAATAAAACGGCGGCTTCGTCACGATTCCCACCTCGGAGACGAGACTCGTCCGCCGCCGACAGAACGGCGTCGTCGTCACGATTCCCACCTCGGAGACGAGACTCGTTCGCTCTCGCGCGATAGAACGCGCTCGCGTCACGACTCCCATCTCCCCCCAAACCGGTCGATGACCACGAAACTCGCCGCGGTGACGAGGAGGAGGACCGACCCCATCGCCGTCGCCGGCCCCAGTCGCCGGCCGAGGTAGCGCTCGACGGCGACGGGCATCGTGTAGCTTCCCGACCCCGAGGCGAGGATGACCGTCGAGTCGAACTCGCCGACGCTGATGGCGAATGCGAACGCCGCGCCGGCGACGACACCCGTCGCGACCAGCGGGAGTTCGACGTCCCACAGCGCCCGCGCCCGGGAGGCTCCGAGGCTCCGCGCGGACTCGACGAGTCGGGGGTTCAACCGGGCCAGGAGCGGCGAGACGTTCCGGGTGACGAACGGGTAGGCGGCGACAGCGTGGGCCGCGACGATGGCGACGGTTCCGGTGACGACGAGTTCCCGCCCGAGGACGTCCACGCCGAACACCAGTCCCCGGAGGAGGCCCAGGCCGACCACGATGCCGGACACCGCCAGCGGACCCATCGCCAGCGTGTCGACGACGCGTCCCTTCCACCCCGACCGGGCCGAGAGCAGACTCACGACGATACCCATCGGGAGCGCGACGAGGACGGTGACGACCCCGAACAGGAGGGAGTTGCGGATGGCGGGGAGCGGTTTCACCTGGAACGACGCGCCCGTCGCCTGCCGTTCGGCGAGGAACTGGTAGTGGGCGAGCGTGAACCCCTCCGAGGTGGAGACGCTCGCGAGGAGCATGCTCGCGATGGGACCGACGAACACCACGACGACAACGAGGCCGTACGCGAGAAGTGCCAGCCTGTTCCCGAGCGTCCGCACGTCCGTCGAATCGGGGACCAGCGACTGCCGGGGGAGGGGGTTCGCGCCCTCGCCCTGTCCCGAGATTCCCCCCTCGTACCGGAGGTACGCGTAGGTGAGGCCGAGCGAGATGGCAGTCTCGACAGTCGCCAGCGCGGCCGCCTCGGCGTACTCGAGATCGGAGACGAGTTTGAATATCCACACCTCGACCGTCGCCAGTTGGAACCCTCCGAGCGCGAGGACGATGGGGAAGGAGGCGAAGGTGAAGACGAACGTCAGCGTCGCGCCAACGGCCACCGCCGGGAGGAGTTGCGGGAGGACGACGTCGCGGAACGCACGCGTGGGGGAGGCACCGAGGCTTCGCGCCGTCTCGACGGTCCGGGCGTCGACGCCCTCCCACGCGGCGGTGACCACTCGCGTCACGAGCGGTGCGTTGTAGAACGCGTGGGCGACGACGACGGCTTCGAGGGTGAAGAGCAGTTCGACGGGGCCGAGACCCACCGCCCCGAGGACGGCGTTGAGCGTCCCCTGCCGTCCGAACATCGCGACGAACCCGATGGCGACCATGATGGAGGGGAGGACGAACGGGAGGATGGTTACCGAGCGGAGCGTCCGTCGGCCGGGGAACTCGAACTGTGCGAGCACCCACGCGCCGGGGAGGCCGAGGGCGACGCTGGCGAGCGTCGAGAGGAACGCCTGGTAGGCGGTGAAGCCGATGATGTCCACCAGGTAGAAGTCGGAGGTCAGAACCTCGCGGAGCGGGTCGAACGTCACCGCCCCACCGACGACGACGCTCTCGACGAACACCGTCGCCACCGGGTAGTAGAAGACCACGAGGAGGACAGTGCCCGTCACCGCCGCGGCTGCCGGGAGGACGACCCGGTCCCACCCGAGGCGTCGAGCGAGTCGCCCGACTCGACGAGCGACCCGTCCGAGGGCCCGACGTGGCGTGTTCACTGCCCGGCCGTCGTCGTCGCCGTCACCGTCACTTGCTGGCGAACGCTCTGGCCCACGCGTCGGTCCACTCACCGAGCGAACCCTTCAGTTCGTCGTACGTGAAGGTGACGGCCTCCGGTGGCTCGTGGGCGTACTCCGCGAATTCCGCGGGGAGTTCCGCGGTAGTAGTTGCCGGGAACTGGACATTCCGCACTGCGATTTCCGCCTGAACCTCCGGCGTGAGCACGAAGTCCATGAACTCGTTCACCCGCTCCGTCCGGTCGCTTCCGGCGAACCGCGCCATCCCCTCGGGGTTCGCGTAGCCCTGGTCGTTCAGGAACCTGATCTGGTGTTCGGCCATCGGTTCGTCGTACCGGTTGGCGTACACCTGGTCCGTCGAGTACGACACCACCATCGGTGCCTCCCCGTTCGAGTAGGCGTTGTACGCGTCCTCCCAGTTGCCGAGGACCCGGACGTCGTTCTCCTTCAGACCCTCCCAGTAGTCGAGGTAGCCCTCTTCGCCCTTCGCCGCGACGGTGTGGAGGAGGAACGCCTGCCCCGTCGCGCTCGATGTGGGGTTCTGGACGATGAGTTCGCCCGCGTGCTCCGACTCTAAGAGCCCGTCGAACGTCTCCGGTGCGGTGGTCTCTTCCTCGTTCCAGACGAGACAGATGTAGCCGGTGTCGTACGGCACGGCCCGCCCCTTCGGGTCGAACTCCAGCGACGACTTCACCTCCTCCCGTCGCGAGAGCGCCCCCTCCTCGACGGGGGCGAAGAGCGGCTCGGAGAGCTTCTCGTCGATGCGGATGAGCATGTTCGTGTCGAGGCCGACGTAGGCGTCGGCGTCGATCACCGCCCCGCCCAGTTGCCGCTCGATGAAGTAGTTCAGCCCGTTCTCGGGCGTCTCCCAGGTGAGTGTGGCGTCGAACTCCGACTCGTACTGCTCTTTCAGCCACGGCCCCGGCGAGGAACTCGGCGCGTCGACGAACGAACTGTACGTCGCGACCACCAGTTCCGCGGGCGCCGACGAACCGACCGTCGTCCCGTTCGCCGCCGTCGGCGTGTCGGTCGAGGCGTCTGTCGACCCGCCGCTCTGGTCGGTCCCGCCACCGAGACAGCCCGCGACGAGTGCCGCCGTCCCGCTCGCGCCTGCGGTTCGCAGGAACGTTCGTCGTCTCATAACTGAGTAATCACACCGAGTAGTCTTAACCTCCGCGACACGGTCATCACGGGTACGGCTACTCCGAGAGCCGGGTGAGACGGATTTAACTCCGTCACGCGTGGAGGACGCACGTGGCGCTTCCACGACGGTACGTGCTCGGCGGTCTCCTGGTCGTCCTGGGTGTCGTCGCCGCCGCGCTGCTCTCCGACGTCATCGGGACGGTGTTCTTCGCTGTCACCGTCGCCTACCTGCTGGTCCCGGTGCGCGAGGAACTGGTCGGTCACGGCATCGACGACCGCCTGGCTACCGTCGTGGTCACGTTCGCCGCGCTCGTCGGCGTCCTCGCCGTCGTCGCGCCGCTCGTTCTCCTCACTGCGAGCCGACTCACCGAGACGCTCGCGCTGCTGTCGACGCTCCCCGCGACGTACGAAGTCGCGTTTCTCGGTCGTGCGTTCACCGTTCAGGTCGCCGACCTCCGCGCGTCGATGGTCGGTATCGTCCGCGACGTCGGTCGGCAACTCCTCGTCTCACTACCCGTCCTCCTGGTGAAGTTTACGCTGTTCGTCTTCCTCGTCTACTCGCTCCTCCAGCGGAGCGAGGCAGTCGCCCAGTCGCTGCTCGCCGTCGTCCCGCCGACATACCGCCGGGTGGCGAAGGCGCTCAACCGTCGTGCGCGGAACACCCTGTTCGGCATCTATATCCTCCAGGCCGCGACGGCTCTCGGGACGTTCTTCATCGCCCTGCCAGTGTTCTTCTTCCTCGGGTACGACTCGGTCGTCGCGCTGTCGACCGTCGCGGCTGTCCTCCAGTTCATCCCCATCGTCGGGCCGAGCGTCCTCCTCCTGGTCGTCGCGGTCATCCACGTCGCGGCCGGACAGCTCCCCCAGGCGCTCTTGCTCCTCGCTGTCGGCGGGTTCTTCATCGCCTGGCTCCCCGACATCCTCATCCGCCCGCGCCTCTCGAAGCGCGCGGCGGACCTCTCGGGCGGCGTCTACTTCATCGGCTTCGTCGGCGGCCTCCTCTCGATGGGTGCGATTGGTATCATCGCCGGGCCGCTCGTCGTCGCACTCGTCGTCGAGGCGGCGAGCATCCTCTCGGCCGAACTCAACGATGTGCCGGTCGAGGACGCGCAGGAGTGACCGGTCGACGAGCGCGAGCGCGACCGGTCGGGGACGCGCGGGAGCGACGCTCCGGACGACTCAGGCCGACTCCAGCGGCGCGCCCCGCGCCTCCCACTCCGTCAGCGACCCCTCGTAGAACATGACGTCCTCGTAGCCGAGGTGTCGGAGCACGACGTACGTGTGGCTGATGCGTCGAGCGGTGTTGCAGTACAGGAGGACTCGGCGTTCGGGGGTGACGCCGTGGTCGGCGAGGATGGCTTCCAGTTCCGCGTCGGGCTTCAGCCCTCGCGAGTCGTCGTCGACGAGTTCGCGCCAGTCGAGTTGGACCGCGCCGGGGAGGTGGCCCGCCTCCCACTCGTGCGGTTCGCGCGTGTCGAGCACCGCGACGTCGTCGTCCTTGAGCGCGGCCTGAACGGTCTCGAAGTCGACGAACGGCGAGTCGTCGGCTCCCCTCGCGACGTACTCGGTGGCCTCCCTCTCGCGCTCTCCGCGTTCGACCTCGTGGTCCCGGCTCCAGGCACTGAAGTCCCCGTCGAGGAGGTGGACGTCCTCGTGGCCGTAGGCGAGCGCGGTGACGAGAAAACGTGCCGCGAAGACGCCGTGGGTGTCGTCGTAGACGACGAGGATGTCGTCGGACGCGACGCCCGCCTCGCTCAGCACCTGTTCCCACGCGTCGACTCCGGGGAGCATCCCTTCCGTGGGGTCGCCACCGCGTTCGACGGCGTGTTCTTCGGCCCGAAAGGTGTCGAAGGGGACGTTCACCGCCCCGGGGACGTGGCCGATGCCGTCGAACTCCCAGGTGTCGCGGACGTCGACGACCCGCACCTCGTCCAGATGGTCGGCCAACCACTCGGTGGAGACCACGATGTCTGTCATGCGTGGGGCTAATCGGTCACGGCCCTTAGCAGTCGTGACTACGCCCGCCCCGCCCGGGTGTCAGAGATATCGGCAACTATCGCTGGTAGCGACGCCGGTCGCTCCGGCCGCTCTCCCGTCGTACTGTCGTGGTTCTGGTACAGCCCCGGGGGACGGCGGTGTCCGCCGAGAGAACCCGTCAGATTTGCCTCTTCGGCGGATGGCTGGCCGTCTCTGCCGTTGGTGTGGCAGTTATGGGGCTGGCTTTCGTACACGTACGCGATGTCAGACACAGAGTACGCGAAGGACGTCCTCGTCTCCGCCGACTGGGTAGCGAACCACCTCGAGGACTTCCAGAGCGACGACCCCGAGTACCGACTCGTCGAAGTCGACGTCGACACCGAAGCGTACGACGAGGCGCACGCCCCCGGCGCCATCGGCTTCAACTGGGAGACGCAACTGCAGGACCAGACGACCCGTGACATCCTCTCAAAGGAGGACTTCGCCGACCTCCTCGGCAGTCACGGCATCTCCGACGAGTCGACCGTGGTGCTGTACGGCGACAACTCCAACTGGTTCGCCGCCTACACCTACTGGCAGTTCAAGTACTACGGCCACGACGACGTCCGCCTGCTCGACGGCGGCCGCGACTACTGGCTCGACAACGACTACCCGACGACGGACGAAGTCCCTGACTTCCCGGCCGTCGAGTACACCGCCCGTGGCCCGTTCGAGGACATCCGCGCCTACCGCGACGACGTCGAGACGGCCATCGACCGCGGCATCCCGCTGGTCGACGTCCGCTCGCCCGAGGAGTTCTCCGGCGAGATTCTCGCCCCCCCGGGACTGCAGGAGACCGCCCAGCGCGGTGGCCACATCCCCGGCGCGAGGAACATCTCGTGGGCCGCCGTGACGAACGACGACGGGACGTTCAAGAGCCGCGACGAACTCGAAGCGCTCTACGAGGAGGAAGGCATCACGGGTGACAACTCGGTCGTCGCCTACTGCCGTATCGGCGAGCGGTCCTCGGTCGCCTGGTTCGCGCTCCACGAACTGCTCGGCTACGACTCGGCCGTCAACTACGACGGGTCGTGGACCGAGTGGGGTAACCTCGTCGGCGCGCCCATCGAGAAGGGCGACTGAGTCGCGCTCCGTCGCTCACTCGACCAATCTGCCCGCCACCGACCAACCTGGCCGTTACCGACTACCCCTCCGCAATCAATCGATTCTTCGCGACCAGTATCGTTCAGTTAATCCTGATTTTCCCTCGGTACTCCACGTCTGTCTGACTGTAATGAATACCATACTTAAATTTATACAAGATGTTCTTCTCGTCGGTAATGTACCGCACACGCTCCGTCCTACCACAGATTCCCACCGGTCGCTCTCTCGGGTGCGACCGATGAGCACCGGTCGCGGCCAGCTGTCGACGACCATCACCGCCGCGCTCGCGCTGAGTATCGTCCTCAGCGCCCTCCTCGCCGGGGTGGTCACACAGACCGGGACGACGACCGACTTCAACCTGAACGAGAACTCGAACGACGAGGTGCCGACCCCGGAGCCGGGTGACCAGCGGGCGATCAGTTTCGCCGCACTCTGCGTCGTCGATGGGGACGTCGACGAGAGCGACGTCGTGGACGTCACGTTCTCGAACCCCAAGCCGGGCGAACCGGGCGAGTTCCTGACCGCGTCGTTCAACACGACCGTCCCGGTCGACTACGTGGTCCTCAAATACTCGACGACCGCCGAGGAGTTCGTCTTCGCCTCCGGTGGCGTGACCAGCGGGTCGGTGACGGTCGGCGAGGGGACCGAGGTCACCCGGCCGGCCAACGACCCGTGCCGACCCGGTGACGCGGGTGTGAAGAAGGAGGTCGACGGCGGCGTGTTCGAGGAGGTCTGAGTCCGTCGCGTGAGACGTGCCGACGGACGCGCTACAGCACCGCGGCCGCCACCTGCGGGGTGACGAACGCCTCGACGAAGCCGGCGACGACGAACACGACGAGCAGGCCGACGACCAGCCGCCACGTCCGTTCCAGTTCGTCGGCGAGCGCCGCGTTCGGGCGCGTCCCCCGCCACACGTCCCACGCGACGTGGCCGAGTCGGAGGCCGACGCCGCCGGCGACGGCGATAGCCGGCAGTTCGACGACGCCGTGCGGACCGACGAACGCGGCGAACACCAGCGGGTCGACGACGCCCGCGACGGCCCCGACGAGCACCCCGTTGAACAGGAGCGTCCCGAGGGTGGGAAGCCCGCCGAACAGTCCGGAGAACCCGGCCGTGGTCGCCACGAACCAGTTGTTGACCGCGATGTTGACGAACGGACCGACCGGGACGAGTCCGAACACCGACCCGGGATCGGCTGGCGGGTCGATTCTGACCTCCGACCCGGCCGTCACCGTCCACCCGCCGGCGACTCCCGCGAGGAGCGTCACCGCCGAGACGACGACGTAGCCCCACCCCTCCCGAAGGAACGTTCCCAGTTCGCGCAGTCCGTCCGTCAGCGCCCCGCGGACGGCCGCCACGACGCCCCCGGTTCCCGCCGGTGACGCGCTCTCCGCCTCCGTTCCCGTCGTCTCCACGTCTGCCTCTCCTGCTCGGTCCGCTCGCTCCGCCCCCGTCTCGGACTCCATCGTCGTCCCCTCGCCGAACACGAACCCGGACTCGTCGGCCGTCCCGGCCGCGACCCGGTCGTCACTCGACCCGGTCTCCCGTCGCGTCGTCGACTCCGTCGCCGCGCCGCGCTGCTCGCCGGCCTCGCTCGTCTCGTCGGCGTCCGTCCAGTCGGCGTACAACGACACCGCGACGGCGTCGAGCAGCGGCGCCACGACGAAGGCGGAGGCGACGGTGACCAGACGACCGACGCCGGCGATTCCGAGGAGGCCCGCCGCGACGCCGAGGGCCACGTAGCTCCCCACGACCACGACGCCGTACACGAGGAACCCGACGGGGTGGGCGAACGGCACGCCGACGCTCCGCCGCACGGCGCTCGCGAGGCCGCGGCCGTCGACGACGACGGCCGGACCGGCGAACGCCAGCAGCACGACGACGGCGACGACGGCGAGGAGGGTGACGAGCGCTCCGACGAGCGTCGCCAGCACGGCGACGGCGGCCCCCTGGTCGAGTGCCGCGGGGTCGGAGACCGACCCGAGGGTCGCCACGCCACCGACGACGGCTGCCAGGAAAGGAACCCCGGCGACGAGGAAGAGCACCCACCGGAGGAGAACGAGTCCCGCGAACGTCTTCCACCGGCGCATTCCCGCGACGCCCGCGGCGAGTGGGTCGTCCTCTCGGAGTGCCGCGTCGACGGCCGACAGCGCCGCCGCTCGCGTCACCCCGCTGGCGAGGACGCTCACGACGACGGCGAGGACCACGGCGAGACCGAGCGGGACGACCACCGACGGCGAGAAGAGCACGTCTGCGAGGCGCTGACCGGCCGCCGCGGGGAGGCCGGTTGGACTGTCCGGCCGGAGCAGTTCGGGGTTCACCGCCGCGAGTTCGTCGAGGAGCGGACCGAGACGGCCCGTCGACGCCAGAGCGACGAACGCGACGGCTAGCCCGACCAGCAGCGGGAGACGCGTCACGTCGGCCGTCGCGGCGGCGAGCGCGTAGTACGGGAGGACGGAACTGGTCCGTCGCCGCAGGATGCGACCGGCGGACCGGAGGGCATCGTCGACTGACACGTCGTCACCGTTCTGGTGCCACCGGCGTATCTCTTCCCCCGCCCGCCCGTCGTCGGACGGGGAGTCTCCCGCCGCCGTCGTTAGGACGTGCTTCATCTCTCCGCAGGCTATCGGTTCCGGCGGCAGGAGCCACGGTCGCTCGGTGGCTGGTCGCCCCGAGCGCGAGCCCCGGTCGTCCCTCGCCGAAGTCCAGCGTTAACGTTCAGGGATCCGTGAGACTGTTGTGTGTAACTATACTGAATCGTGGACAATTCTCCCGCGGAGATGACTATCAGTCCACCCAATCCGCCCCGAGGTGCGTTCGCGTGAGCGACCGCCGCGGGCAGGTCAGTGCGCTCCTCGCGTCGACGCTCCTCGTGAGCGCCTTCGTGGGCGTCGGCGTCGTCGCCGCGTTCACCGACGCGGGCGTGCTCATCGACACGAACCTGAACAGTACCGGGAACGAGGGCGACGCCGTCGCCGGACCGGACTTCCTCGCGGTCTGTCCCGTCTCACTCGACGTCGACCCCGACGAATTCGACCCCGAGTCCGTGCTCCCGCCGGGTGAGCAGCCGCTCGACCGACCGCTCGAACGCTACCTGTTCCCGACCGACCCGCGGGTACTCCCGACCGGCACCGTCCAGTGGGTGACCACGTTCCCCGGTGAGTACTTCGTCGTCCTCGGCTCCGGCGACACGCTCGAACAGTTCGCCCTGTTCGACGGTCCCGGTGCCGAGCGTATCGAGGCCGGTGAGGGGACCATCCTCACGGGACTCTCCGCCGAGCAGGCCTGTGGTCCCAACGGTTTCGGCGTGACGTACGACTTCGACTCCGAGACGTACGGTGTGCTCCTCCCGGAGACGCTCCCGCCCGAAATCGTCGAACAACTCCCTGACGGCGTCGACCTCGAAGACCTCGAACTCGACGACTTCGATTCCGTCGAGGAGTTCCTCGAGTACGTCGAGGAACTCGGAATCGTCGCCTGAGCCCCGATACGGCACCGAACGCTCCCCTCTCGACTCCCTCTCTCGCCCCCGACCAGCACTCGCGCCGACTCCCGGTTCGACCGTGCCTGGATTCAGTTCTCTCCGCCCATCCCCGGTTCGCCCGCCGTCCGGTCTCACCGGCGCTGACTGCCAGGCACTCGATTCGGTCCCGTTCCGACACGTCGACGCAGGGTAAGCACTCCCTATCGCGTCGCTGTCGACGTTAGTGACTGACGACTTATTCCCCACCGGGGGGTGTATCCGAGTGATGCAGGACACGTCCGCTTCGATTCCCTCCGGCGCACGCGGACGGGTCGGAGTCGCGCTCTCGCACGTCCGTGCCCGCCCGGTCGTGGTGAGCCTCGCGGCCGTCCTCCTGGTCGCCCTGCTGGCGCGGTCGTACATCTACGGTGCCGTCTTCCGTGACGACGCAGTCGTCCTCCTCGCCAACGACCCGTACTACTACCGCTTCGTCGTCGAACGACACGTCGCGAGCGCCGGCGGCGACGTCGGTTCGCTCCTCCGGTACGAAGAGCGCGACCCGTTCCTCGTCGTCGCGCTCGCGCTGTGTGTCGCCCTCCTCGGCGGTGTCGAGCGCGCCCCGGTCGTCCTCGCGTGGTATCCGGTCGTCGTCGGCGTCGCCACCGTCGCGCTCGTCTACGTGCTCGCCCGCCTCGTCTCGTCGTCGCGGCTCGTCGGGGTGGTCGCCGCCGTCGCGCTGGCACTCACGCCCGCACACGTCGTCAGAACGGCGCTCGGGTTCTCCGACCACCACGCCGCGGACTTCCTCTGGCTCGTCGTCGGCGCGACGCTCCTCCTCCTGCTCTGGCGGACCGCCTCGTCGCGACGACGGTTCGGCCTCGCCGCGGCGCTCGCCGTCGTCCTCGCCGTCCAGGTGTCGTCGTGGGAGGCAGGCGTCATGCTCGTCCTCCCCGCGGCGCTGGCCGTCGTGTTCGGCTCGGCGCTCGACGTCACCGCCGGCCGACACCCCCGGGCGGGACTCGTCGCCGCGGGGTCGTTCGTCGGCGCGGCGCTCCTCGTCGCGGCCGCCTCCGCGCTCCTCGGCTGGCAGACCGCCGGCGTCGTCCTCGCGCTCTCCCTGCTGGCAGTCTGCGTCGCGCTGAGCGTCGTCGCTCTCGCCGCCCTCGCCGCTGTCGACGGCGTCGGCCGCTCCACACGACTGTCGCTCGGTGTGGGTGCAGTCCCCGTCGTCGTCGGACTCGTCGTCGCCGTCGCGGCCGTCGACGAACGGTTCGCCCCCGTCCGGTCGCTCTTCGCCGCTGGAGCCGCCTTCCTCGACGGAACCCGAGGGACCGGAATCGCCGAGACCGTCTCGCTCGTCGGCGGGCCGCTCGGTCCTCTCACGGGTCCGCTCTCGCTGTTCGGCCTGCTGTTGTTCGTCGCGCTCCCGTCGCTCGTGGCCACCTCGGTCGGGGCGCTCCGGCGTCGCCACGTCGAGAGCGCCGTCGTCGTCACGTACGCGTGGTACTTCCTCGCGTCGGCGCTCGTCCAGCGCCGGTTCGCCGGCGAACTCTCGCCGTTCGTCGCTGTCTTCGTGGGGGTGGCGCTCGTCGCACTCGCCCGCCGCGCGGGCGTCCTTCCGACGTCGGGCACCGTCGCCACCACTGATGCCGACGCCGACACTGACACCGACATCGCCGCCACCACTGCCACTGACACTGACGCCAGCGCCGGCGCTCTCGCGGCAGTCTCCCGTGCGGCCCGCCGCTACGGCCCGACGGCCTTCTCGGTCCTCGTGGCTCTCCTCGTCGTCACGAGTTCCGGCGTGCTCGCGGTCAAACTCAACCAGTCGGTCGTCACCGACGCCGAGTACGACGCGGCCACGGCCATCCGCACGTACGCCGTCGACCACGACCTCTCGTACCCCCGGAGCTACGTCCTCAGTCCGCTCGGGACCAATCGGCTGCTCAACTACGAGGTGAACGCCGACAGCGTCCCCGAACTCTCCTACCGCTACGCCGAGGCGCACTACGCGACGTTCGCACACAGCGACTCACCGGAACGACAGTACTGGCGGCACCACGACCGGGTGGGGTTCGTCGTCACGACGGCCGACGGCGGCGCCGCTTCGTCCGCCTCGACCTGGGTTCGGCTCCACCAGCGCCTCGGGAGTCGCGGCGGCGGGGTCGAGGGGACCGGTCACTACCGACTCGTCTACGCCAGCGCGGACGGCTCGGTCCGGGCGTTCGCGCTCGTCCCCGGCGCCGTCGTCGTCGGCCGGGCCGACCCGGGCGCGCGCGTCTCGCTCTCCCTGCCCGTCACCGTCGGCGAGCAGTCGTTCGTCTACGCCCGCGAGACGACGACCACCGACGTGGGCTGGTACGCCATCACCGTCCCGTACCCCGGCACCTACGTCGTCGACGGCCGAGCGGTCACCGTCTCCGAGCGGGACGTCCTCGACGGCCGGTTCGTCCCGTCCGCGGGTCGCTCCTCGGCGAACGCCCACTGGTCGTTCGACGCGGGTCGGGGCGACGTCGCGTTCGACCCCGTCGGCGGCTTCCACGGCCGCGTCCTCGGCCCGGCGTGGACCGACGACGGCCTCTCGTTCGGCGGGACCGGGCGCGTCGTCGTCCCCGCGGGACCGACACCGACCACGGAGACGGGGCTGGCGCTCACAGTCCGCTTCGCGGGCGTCGAGGACCTCGGCCGGGAGTCACCCGAACCCGCCCGGTTCCAGCGCGTCGTCTCCACCGCGCCCGCCAGTCGGTACACGACGACCGCGGGCTACCAGGTCGGCCTCGTCGACGGCCGCATCGTCGGCGCCATCGGCGACGGCGACGGAGCGGCCGACGTCCGCGGACCCGCAGTCGACGACGGCGCGGCCCACACGGTGAGTCTCCTGTGGGACGGCCGGACGGTCCGACTCGTCGTCGACGGCATGGTCGTCGACGAAGCGCCCTACACGGGTGACGTCACTCCGACGGAGACGCTCGTCGTCGGCGGCACCACCGACGACCGGTACCCCTTCCGTGGCGTCGTCACGGACGTCCGGCTCGACCTGGTCCGCGCGAGCACACCGCCCGAGGGCCACGCGCCGTGAGCACCGGAGGCACGACCCGTGTGTCTCGAGAGCCACGACCCGTGTGTCCCGAGAGTCACGAGAGCCGACCCGAACGACCGGGACGCTCGCCCGCTGTCGACGCTTTCTAACGCCACGGCGTCGTACCCCCGCGCATGGACGCACAGGAGTTCACCGAGGCCGTTCGGGACGCCCACGAGACGCCGCTGTCGCGACTGGGTTCCTCGAAGTGGGTGTACGCGCTCACCGGCGGCGAGATGGAAGGCGACGCCGTCGAGGCCGCGTGGGCCGCCGAGGTGAGCGCCGCGCGCGAGACGTTCGAGGCGTGGGTCGACAGCGAGGCGAACGAGACGGCCGCGGACGCGTTCGCCGACGCCGCCGCGTTCGCCGCGGCCCACGGCGGTGACGGCGAGTCGGAGCCGTCGCCCGCGTACGAGGCGCTCGACTCGCTCGACGGGACGGCCGCCCGCGCAGGCGGCTTCCTCGCGTGGACGCTCGTCGCGGAGAAGACGCTCGCACAGATGGTCGGCTTCTTCGTCGGCGACGCGGACCCGTCGACGGCGAACACCTTCCGCGAGCGCAAGAGCGAGGTGCAGGAGCGACAGGAGACGGCCCGGTCCGTCCTCGACGAGGTCTGTACGGACGACGACGCGTGGGCGGACGCCCGCACCGGCGCCGACGACGTCGTCGAGGCGGCGTACGCCGACTACGTGGAGACGCTGGAGTCGATGGGTATCAAGCCGAAGAACGTCTGCTGACCCGGGCGGCACCGCACGCCGACCCCCTTCGTTTCTACTGGAACCGTCGCGGACACACGGGTCCGGTTCCTCGCGGCTCTCGCGAGCCGCCGTCCGTCACTCTCTGCGAGAAATCACCGACGAGAACGGACGAAGCGCGCATTTGATCGCTCCGCTCCCGCTCCGACGGGGTGGGAGTGCATCAGACGTTCCACACGAAATAAAGGGGTTTCCCCGCCGCGGGCGAACACGCAAACCGACGGCCGCCCGGGGCGCCGGGGGCGGCACGCGGGAGGCGACGTCCGTCTCCGACGACCGGCCGACGCCTCAGACGCCCGCGACGCCTTCCCGGTACTCTTTGAGCTTGTCCCGGGCCGCGACGACGTGGTCGTGGAGGGCCCCGTCGGTCTCGCCGGCGATTTCGTACAGCGTGTTCATGTGCCGGTCCAGGCGGCCGTGGTCGGGTCCCTCCTCTCGCGAGGCGAGCGTCGCGACCTGGTTCGAGTGGTCGTACAGTCGCTGCTGTAAGTCGCCCTCGGCCAGTTCGCTCGCCTTCCGTAACTCCTCGCTCGCGGCCTCGAGTGCTGGACGTGACATGGCTGGTCGTACTCCATCGGGGAGCAAAACCGTTGGCCCCGCGGGACGGGTCGCCGGCACCTGTGACGCCGCGGCGACGGCCGAGCGAGCCAAGTGCGTCCGTCCCCTACCGCTCGACGTGACAGACAGCCCGCTCTCCGTGGACCGCCCCGAGGCCGACGTGCCGTTCCGCGTCGACGCGCCGTTCGAGCCTGCGGGCGACCAGCCGGACGCCATCGAGACGCTCGCTCGCGGGTTCGAAGCGGGGATGCAGCGACAGACCCTGCTCGGCGTCACCGGCTCCGGCAAGACCAACACCGTCTCGTGGGTGGTCGAGGAGATACAGAAACCCACGCTCGTCATCGCCCACAACAAGACGCTCGCCGCCCAGCTGTACGAGGAGTTTCGGAACCTGTTCCCGGACAACGCCGTCGAGTACTTCGTCTCGTACTACGACTACTACCAGCCCGAGGCGTACATCGAGCAGACGGACACGTACATCGACAAGGACATGTCGATAAACGAGGAGATAGACCGCCTGCGCCACTCGGCGACGCGGTCACTCCTCACCCGCGACGACGTCATCGTCGTCGCCTCGGTGTCGGCCATCTACGGCCTCGGTGACCCCCGCACGTACGAGGACATGGCGCTCCGACTGGAAGTGGGGGACGAACTCGACCGTGACGACCTGCTCCGACGGCTGGTGGACCTCAACTACGAGCGCAACGACGTCGACTTCCAGCAGGGCACCTTTCGAGTAAGAGGCGACACCGTCGAGGTGTTCCCGATGTACGGCCGTCACGCGGTCCGCGTCGAGTTCTGGGGCGACGAGGTAGACCGCATGGCGAAACTCGACCCCCTCACCGGCGAGGTGGTCTCCGCGGAACCGGCGGTGCTAGTCCACCCCGCAGAGCACTACTCCATCCCCGAACAGACGCTGGAGCAGGCCATCGACGAGATCGAACAACTGATGGACGAACGAGTGCGGTACTTCGAGCGACAGGGTGACCTCGTCGCCGCCCAGCGCATCGAGGAACGGACCACGTTCGACATCGAGATGCTCCAGGAGACGGGCTACTGCTCCGGCATCGAGAACTACTCCGTCCACCTCTCGGACCGCGAGTCGGGCGACCCGCCGTACACCCTGCTGGACTACTTCCCCGACGACTTTCTCACCGTCGTCGACGAGTCCCACCAGACCCTCCCGCAGATCAAGGGGCAGTTCGCGGGCGACAAGTCGCGGAAGGACTCGCTCGTCGAGAACGGCTTCAGGCTCCCGACGGCGTACGACAACCGCCCGCTGACGTTCGAGGAGTTCGAGGAGAAGACGGCCAAGACGCTGTACGTCTCCGCGACGCCCGGCGACTACGAACGCGAGCACTCAGAACAGGTCGCCGAACAGATCGTCCGTCCCACCCACCTGGTCGACCCCGCGGTCGAAATCGCGCCCGCGACGGGACAGGTCGACGACCTCCTGGAGCGGGTGTCGGCGCTCCCGGACGACGAACGGGCGCTCGTCACCACGCTCACGAAACGGATGGCCGAGGACCTCACCGAGTACCTCGAGGAGTCGGGCGTCGACGTCGAGTACATGCACGACGAGACCGACACCCTGGAGCGTCACGAGATCATCCGCTCGCTCAGACTGGGCGAAATCGACGTCCTCGTCGGCATCAACCTCCTCCGCGAGGGCCTGGACATCCCCGAAGTCTCACTGGTTGCCATCCTCGACGCCGACCAGGAGGGCTTCCTCCGCTCGGAGGCGACGCTGATCCAGACGATGGGCCGCGCGGCGAGGAACGTCAACGGGACCGTCGTCCTCTACGCCGACTCCCCGTCGAACGCGATGGAGTCGGCCATCGAGGAGACGCGGCGTCGCCGCGAGATACAACAGGCGTTCAACGAGGAACACGGCTACACGCCCGAGACGATCCAGAAGGCGGTCGGCGAGACGAACCTGCCCGGCTCGAAGACGGACACTGGCGGCGTCTCCCGGGAGACGCCGGCCGACTCCGACGAGGCCCGGGCACAGATCGAGGAGCTCGAAGAACGCATGGACGAGGCCGCGAGCAACCTCGAGTTCGAACTCGCCGCGGACATCCGCGACCGGATCCGGGAGTTGCGACGTGAGTACGACCTGGACCGCGAGGACGACGGCGTCGCACCCGAACTCGACCCGGAGTTCTGACCCGTGCCCGGACGCGACGAGTCACCGCCAGCGTCGTCCTCGTCCTCGTCTCAGTCCTCCTCGACGGCGACACCGATGGTCTTCGCGGCGGGCGGGTTGCTGTGGCGTACCGACGCGGCGGGACGAGACGAGCCCCGACTCGCGGTCGTCCACCGTCCCCGGTACGACGACTGGAGCCTCCCGAAGGGGAAACTCGAACCGGGCGAACTCCTCCCCGAGACTGCGGTGCGAGAGGTCGAAGAGGAGACCGGCTTCGCGGTGCGGCGCGAGGGGTTCGCCGGACGCTACCAGTACGAGGTGGCCGCCGGACCGAAGTCGGTGTTCGTCTGGCGGATGCACGCGGTCGCCGACCGGGGCCGACCGGACGACGAGGTGGACGAACTCGCGTGGCTCCGAGTCGACGAGGCCCTCGACCGCCTGACGTACGCGCTCGAACGGGACCTGCTCCGCCGGGCGACGACCGGGAGTCGCCACTGAGACGCGGACCCTGTGGACCGGGAGCGACCCGCCGTCTTCGGTAGACCTCCCATCCCCTTTCGTGGTTCTAGTTCGCACGCCGTCGGGGAATCTCAAGCTTTTCAAACACCGACTCCATACGAGGCGCCACGATGATTCGAGCTGCCACGAGCGGAGGCACTAGCGCTCACCGTCACTTCACGCCGGCGACGGGAGGGATCACCTGAACATGTTCCGGGCCCCGTCCGTACCGACCACCCCGAGCACCCACCGTTCTCACGCGTCTGCATCCGCGGTCCCCACTCCAGTCGCTTCCGTCGTCGCGTCGTCACTGCGTCTCACGACTGTCACTCTCGCCGACAACTGACCGTACACAACGCCAATGTCTGACACCTCGTACACCCGTGTCCAGAAGTCGTTCCTGAAGTACCAGCACGTGTTCGTCCTCATCGCGCCCGTGCTGTTCGTCACCTCCGTCTACTTCGCGGCGCCGACGCCCGCGGACGCCGGCCTCGACTACTGGCTCGAGTTCTGGTGGCTCCTCCCGGTGTTCATGCTGGGAGCGACCATCGTCAACACCGTCGGCATCAGCGGTTCGGCGCTGTTCGTCCCGTTCCTCATCTTCATCTTCCCGCTGTTCGCCCAGCCACTGACGCCACAGACCATCGTCAAGGTGGGGCTCATCAGCGAAGCGTTCGGGCTGTCGAGTTCGGCGGTGGCGTTCGTCCAGTACGGCCTCGTCGACCGTCGACTCGCGCTGTCGCTCGTCGCCGGCGCGGTGCCGTTCGTCGTCGGCGGTGCCCTGCTCTCGTTCGTCATCCCCGAGGTGCTGTTCCACTCGCTGCTCGGCGTCGCACTCCTCGCGGCGTCGTACCTGCTGTTCACGGCCGACCTGGGACACGGCGACCACGACGAGTCGGCCGCCGACTCGACGACGGCCGCCGACGGTGGCACGGTCGACCTCCCGGACGACCCCGGCAAACTCGGCCCGGCGGGCGTCCGCACCGACGACGACGGGACCGTCACGCGGGTCGACCGCAGCGGCGACGACTACTCGTACACCCGCTCGGGCTACCTGCGGCGGTTCGGCAACTACAGCATCGGCGGCACGTTCCAGGGACTGGCCGGCTTCGGCGTCGGTGAACTCGGCATCGTCTCGATGCTCGGGACGAAGGTCCCCGTCAGAGTCGCCATCGGTACGAACCACATCGTCGTCGCGCTCACCGCCATCCTGGCGTCGCTCGTCCACGTCTTCGGCGGCGGTCTCGTCGGCGGGCACTCGCTCAGCCTCGCGACGACGCCGTGGAACATGGTCGTCTTCACCGTCCCCGCCACCGTCGTCGGCGGGCAGATCGCACCCTACGTGTCGAACGCGCTGGAGACGGACACGATCAAGAACTTCGTCGGCGGCCTCTTCGCCGTCATCTCCGTCGCGCTGTTCCTCATGGCGCTGGGAGGTGTCCTCTGAGATGTCCGGGGACGGCTACGACCGAATCCTCCTCCCGACCGACGGGAGCGAGGCGACGCTGGCCGCCGTCGAGGAGGCCGGTCGGGTCGCGGCGCTCTCCGACGCGACGGTCTACGTCCTCTCCGTCGCCGACACGCGGAACCGGTTCGAGAGCCCCACCGCCGGCCTCGCGGCCGACGCCTGGGAGCAGGCGGAACACGAGCGTGCGGAGGCCGCCATCGACGCCGCCGTCGACGCGCTCCCGGACGACGTTCCGACCGAACGGGCCATCCGCGAGGGGATTCCGAAGACGGAGGTCCTCGCGGCCGTCGAGGAGGCCGACGCCGACCTGGTCGTGATGGGGACGCACGGACGGACGGGGCTCGACCACTACCTCATCGGGAGCGTCACCGAACGCGTCGTCCGGAACTCGCCGGTGCCGGTGCTCACGGTTCGCGCCGAGGAGTGAGGTGCAACCGCGCGCTGCGTCGCCTCCGAACGGTGTTCTCCGAGCGATTCGGTCGGTTCGACGAACTCGATCAGGGCCGCCCGTCACCGACGCGCATCTCGACGTAGCGCCGCGGCCACGTCGTGAAGTGGTCGCGCAGGCGACCAAGAAGCCGGGACAGCGGTGCGACGTCTGACTCTCGACCACCTTTCGGTGCCGGGACTGAACCGCGTTCGTGACTCATCGGTCTGGTACTAGTTCGCTGACGGTCTTTCATAAACGTTGGTGGTGGAATACGAACCGGGACACACCGCGACCGGTTCGGGGTCGTTCGCCCGGCCGCAGCCACCGATTTGGACACAGTTATACCGAACCCTGTGTTAGTCGCCGCCATGTTTGACCAGCGTCTTCCCGACCGTCCGCCGCAGCGACCGATGGAGGCCCGACCGTGCGCGTAGTCGCGAAGTTCGGGGGTACCTCCCTCGGGAGCGGCGACCGGATCAACCGGGCCGCGGACTCCGTCGCGGCGGCCGTCGAACAGGGACACGAGATCGCCGTCGTGGCCAGCGCCATGGGGTCGACGACCGACGACCTCCTCGACGAGATCAGGTTCGACGCCGACGACCGCGACCGCGCGGAAATCGTCTCGATGGGCGAGCGCACCTCTGTCCGGATGCTGAAGGCGGCCCTCTCCGCCCGCGGCGTCGAGGCGAAGTTCCTCGAACCCGGCAGCGACGAGTGGCCGGTCATCACCGACGAGTACGGCGAAGTCGACGTCGCGGAGACGACGGAGCGCGCTGCGAAACTCGCCGCCGAACTCGACGACGTCGTGCCCGTCATCACCGGCTTCCTCGCACAGACCATCGACGGCACCGTCACCACCCTCGGACGGGGTGGCTCCGACACGACTGCCGTCATGATGGGCAAGTACATGGACGCCGACGAGGTGGTCATCGTCACCGACGTCGAGGGCGTCATGACGGGCGACCCCCACGTCGTCGAAGGGGCGCGGAACGTCGGGCGCATCACCGTCGACGAACTCCGGAACCTCTCGTTCCGCGGGGCCGAAGTGGTCGCGCCCTCGGCGCTGTCGTACAAGGACGCCGACCTCAACGTCCGCGTCGTTCACTACCAGCACGGCGACCTGTTGACGGGCGGGACGCTCATCGAGGGCGAGTTCCAGAACCTCATCGACATGGAGGACGACCCGCTGGCGTGCATCACCATCGCCGGGCGGGCTATCCGTAACCGTCCGGGCATCCTCGCCGAACTCGCACAGGCGCTCCGCGAGGCCGACGTCAACATCGACTCCGTCGCCAGCGGGATGGACTCAATCACGTTCTACGTGGGCGAGGACGACGCCGAACTCGCCGAGACGGTCCTCCACGAACGGGTCGTCTCCGACGAGACGCTCTCTTCTGTGACTGTGGAGGACGACATCGCCGTCGTCCGCGTCACGGGCGGCGAACTCCCGAACCGACCGGGCATCATCCTCGACATCGTCCAGCCCATCTCCGACGGCGGCATCAACATCCACGACCTCATCACCAGTGCGACGTCCGTCGCCATCTTCGTCGCCTGGGACGACCGCGAGGACACCCTCCGCATCATCCAAGAAGAGTTCCAGGGCTGACCGCTCTCCTCGTTCCCGACTCTACTTCGCGACTCGACCGTTCCACTTCGCGACTCGACCGTTCCAGCTACCGCCCCTCGTACAGGCGCTGTCCCAGCCGCGCCGGGAGCCCCGCCTCCTCGATGGCGGCCACGACCCGGTCGACGTCGTACGTCACCCGGTGTTCTTCGACCGTCCTGTCGTCTAGGTCGACCACGGCGTAGGCGGCGTCGGGGTCGCCGTCGCGTGGCTGGCCGACGCTCCCCGGGTTGACGAGCACCCCCTCCTCGAAGACGGCGTGGTGCTGGACGTGCGTGTGCCCTAACACGAGCAGGTCCTCGCCGCCGAGCATCCCCGGCGCGAAGTCGGCGGGGTAGGTGTACCGGTCGGGGTCGCCGGGGTGGCCGTGGACGACCTTCACCCGGTCGTCGAAGAGCGTCCGCTCGTCGGGAAGCGACGCTAGCCACGCGAGGGCGTCGTCGTCGAGGTGTTCGCGGGCGTACTCGACGCCCGCCTGTGCCATGCTGTTGAACGCGAAGGGGGTCGACGAGGCGACTGCCCGGTCGTGGTTCCCCATCACCGTCGGGACGTCCCGGTCGCGAACCGCCGCGACACACTCGGCGGGCCAGGGATTGTAGCCGACGACGTCGCCGGCACAGAGCAGGTGGTCGACGGCTGGCATGTCGTCGAGGACGGCGTCCAGTGCGACCCGATTCCCGTGGACGTCCGAGATTAGTCCGAGGCGCATGCCCGAGACGTGGCCCGCCGGCCGTTTATACTGTCGGCCGTCGAATCAGTCGTCGCCGTTCTCGACGGCGGTCTGGACTCCCGCCTCGGTCACCCGCGCGGCCGCCGCACACACCGGATGCTCGAAGTCGAGGTCGTACACCTCGTGGGCGGCCTCCGCGGCCGTCTCCGCGTCGAACGTGAACGTCTCGGGGGTGTTCTTCTCGTACGTCGCGACGAGCGTCGGTTCGTCGACCTCCCGGACGAGGAGCGCGTCGCGCCGGACGGTGCCGACGACTGCCGTCTCGGCGCCGACCACGCCGGCGACGCGGGGGGTGTCGTAGTCGTCCTTCTCGAAGTCGAGCGCCAGGAGCGAGAGCGCCAGCGCGTCGCGCGCGGGGTAGCCCATCTCGACCTTCTCGGCGACGGGGTCGACGTGCGACCCGTTGCCGAGGACGACGCCGTCCCCGGCCTCGCGGAGGCAGTTGTACGAGACGTACGGGTTGTCGGTCGCCTCCGCGTCAGCGGTCGGACCGACGGTCAGCGTCCCGTCGCGCTCGACGACGTGCCGGTTCGGGAACGACCGCGACGAGACACGGTACGCACCCAGGCCGGGACCGACGACGACGAATCGCCCGATGTACATGCACGACAGTGGTCATCTCGGGCTGAAGTAGGTGACGGTGTATGCACGTTCTTCTGACGTTCGCCCGTCCAGCCGTCGCCAGCGTGGGAGACGATTCCACCCCCGAAATGAAGCGACAGCGTTTTGTTCCGGCCTTTCGTTCTTCCGAGTGCAGTCCCATGGGGTAGTGGCCAATCCTGTTGCCTTCTGGGGGCAACGACCCAGGTTCGAATCCTGGTGGGACTACTTCTCTCGACGTGTTCTCGCGTCCCGGAGTCACTCGGCCAGTTCGAACCCTTCCGCCTCGACGATTTCGCGCATCGTTCGAGTGACGTTCCCCTCCTCGGACGCGTGTGCGGTACGGACGTCGTCGACCTGTGCCGTCACCTCCAGTAACCCGTCGTCGTTCTCACGGAAGAACGTGATGCGGTGTATCCCCGCCGGTCCCCAGACGTCGAGGCGGTAACAGTCGAACCCCGTCTCCTCGCCGGGAATCTTTCGCCAGTCGTGTCCCATGTCCCGTGGACGACGACCGGCCGACTAAACGCTGTTCCCCTCACGGACGTGCGGCGCTCTCGGCCGCCACCTCCGCTCTCTCCCCTCGTTTCCCCTCCATCTCACCGCCGCGTTCGTCTCCCCTCCGACCGTCGACGCCCTCTCCCCCGTTCCGTGAGAGTCGCGTGGAAGAGAAAAACACTCGCCGTACCGAATTACTGTACGCTATCCAACCACTTCGCGGAGCGACGGGGAGGTTCACGCGTGTTCGACCGACAGCACGTCGAGAGCGGCGTCGAGTTCGACGACGATTGCCTCCCCGTCGACCGGGATACGCACCTCGAACCTGTACGGGTCGGTGTCGACCACATCCTGAGTGATGTCGCGAACGAACCGGGCGTTCTCGCCTGTGAGTTTGCGGAACGGGATGGTCTCGTCGAGGCCGTGTTCGTGGTAGAACGCGATGACGGCCGGGTGGTTGAGCGCGGCGAACCACATCGCGGAGGCGCGCCGGTACTTGCAGTGGTCACACTCGTAGACGGCCCACACCTCGTAGCGGGTGTCGCACTGCGGACACAACGTTCTCTCCCCAGCGTGGTGGTCCGCGCAGACGTCGTACGACAGGTGCACCTGTCCCGCACACTCGGGACAGACGCCTTTCATCATCGGCGATATCTTCGAGTCGTAGAGGACGTGAGCGGCGTCGACCGCTTCCTCGCGAGTCCGGCCGGCCAGTCCCGCCGGCGGGAACCCGTAGTGCATGTACGTCCCCGGCGGGAACTCCCGCCCGACGACTCCCTCACACGCGGCGCACCGGACGGAGATGTGTTCGTCTTCGTAGGCCATCTCCACGGCCCCGCCACAGTACACGCAGTGTTCGTCGAGTTCGTCCGTGGGGAGCGAGCGCCGTTCGGTGATGGTCCCGGCGAGCACCGCCCGGACGACCTGTTCGCCGGCGAACCGCAGGACGTACCCGTCGTCTGTCTTCTCGACGAAGTGGTCGGCGAGTTTGCCGAGGTGGTAGCTGAAGTTCCCCGTGTCGTCGGGGGCGGCGTCCCGTCTGAGGGTGGCGAACGGGACGGGGTCGCTCGCGCGCCACAGCGCTACCAGCGTCTCGACTCGCGTCTCGTTCCCGAGGACGGCGAACGCGTCGGCCGCGGAGGCCCCGCCGTCGTCTCTCGGGTCGGACTGTTCCATACAGACGACAGTGTCACGAGGGACAAGTAACCCCCGTGCGAATCGCAGCCATCCGCGCGGCGACTCAGACGACCGACGGCTCCGTCTCGTCGTCGTCGAACCCCGCCTCGTCGATGACGGCGTGGAGGTTCGAGTAGGGGATGAACGCGACGGTTTCGTCGTCCTCGTCGTAGAGGTCGATACCGTACTCGGTCCGCTCGTAGTGGGCGCACTCCAGTTGTCCTTCGGGGAACAGGACCCGGTACATACCTCCGACTTGGCCCGTCAACGAGTTGAATGTTCCGTGGCACGCCCCTCGCTCAGGCCAGTCGCCGCCGGAGCGCCCACGTGTACTCCGTCCGGACGAGGTAGTCGTCGACGCGCTCTTCGCGCATCTCGCCGCTCGAGTACACCCGGTCGCGGTCGTACGCGATGGCGTGTCTCGGCACCGGGAGCCACGAGGTGAAGCAGACGGCCAGTCCGACGGGCGTCCGCCCGCGGGCGAGCGCCCACGACGCCGCGACGAGCGCGTAGTCCTCGCAGTCGCCGGTCTCCGTGGTTCTCGTCTGCGCCGGGGACTGCGCGACGTCGAACCAGCCGTTCCACTCGTCCTCCCGCCACTCGTACCGGTCGGTCCACGCCTCGAAGTCGAACGCTCCCCACCCCGCCCCCCGCCCCACGTACCGCCGTGGTGCGACCACTACCCACGGGGTCCACCGCCGGGCGGCCGACCACAGCCTTCGAAGACACATCCTTACCGAGAGGCGCTCCAGCGACCAGAACGTGTCGGTTCGGAGAACACCTCCTCGCGCGGATGTGTCGGAATCTGCAGACGAAACGAAGGGGGTCAGCTCACTTCTCGACGTCGAGGAGCGCGACTCGCTCGAGGACGACGTCCTCGACGGTGCCCGCGACGGCGGCGAGTTCCCGGTCACCGACGTCGAAGTACGCGCGGACCCGTTCCTCGTCGAACGCCCCGAGCGTCTCCTCGGGTGCCAGTTCCGCCCTGACGGCGGCGGCGGCCTCCCGCTCCGCTGCCGCGTCCCCCCCCTCCGCGTCGACGAGGACGACGACCGGGTGGGTGCCGACGGAGACGCCGAGGGTGAGCGCCTGGTCGATCTGTCGCCGCCCGGCCGCGTAGAGGAGTATCTCGACGCCCCGGTCGCGGGCGACGTTCTCGCCCCGCTCGAGCGCGCGGTCGGCGAGTTCGACGGCCCGTTCGAGGTGTGCGCGCGAGACGACGTACCGCGCGTCGAACGCCTGGACCGTCACGCCGTGCGCCGCTCCGACCTCGCCCAGTCGGCTCACGAACGCGTCGACGTCGGCGATGTCGGCGATGCCCTCGACGAGTCTCATCCGAAATCACCCAGACTCGCCTGGTCGCTCTCCGCGTCGCGGCGGTCGTCGCTCACGGACTCCGCCACCGACGCCTCCTCGTCTTCGGCCGCCGCCCGCGCCGACTCGTCGACCGAGACGACGTCCATCGACGGGTCCTGCCGCCCGACGTTCTCGAGGATGGACTCGGCGGTCTTCCGCCGTCCGCGGAGTGCGCCCAGCACCACCGACTTGTCCGCCTCGCGCAGGTCCGCACGGGTCTCGATACCGGCCTCGTACAGCCGTCGCGCGCGCTTCCGGCCGACGTTCCGCACTCCCGCGAGGTCGAGCAGTTCGTCGCGGACGCCGTACTCGACGCGCTTCTTCGCCTCGCGCACCGCGACGGCGTCGAAGCCGCTGTCGCCGGCGATTCGCTCGGCCGCCCCGAGGAGCCACGTCGCCGTCTCGACCTTCCCCCTGACGTCGCCCGGGCCGACGCCGTACCGCTCGGTGATGCGGTCCTCGTCCACCTCGTTCGCCCAGTCTTCGAGCAGGCGAGCCGTCTTCAGCGCCGACAGCCACGACTCGAACTGCGTGTCGCTGTACTCCGAGGGGGTCCGTCCCAGCAGTTCGGCCTCCCGCTCGTAACACTCCTCGGTGTAGCGCTCTCTGTCGCCCGACTTCAGGTAGAGTTCGTACATGTCGGGGGTACGCGAGACGAGGTGGTAGAGGCCCAGCGGCGTGGGGTAGGTCCGGTCGCGTTTCGCCGTCTCGCCGTCGCCGTCCTCGCTCTCACCCTCGCCCCTGTCGGCGTCGGCGACCAACTCGCTGGCCGTCTGGAAGCCACCGGTCCCGTCTCGGGGCTCCGACGGCGACGTCGCCGTGCCGTCGAGTTTCCGACGCATCTCGGCCTCGTGCTCGTCCCCCCACGCGAGACCGTCGACGATTTCGGCGGCGCTCATCGGGTCGAGGTAGAGACGGGAGACGGTGTGGCCCAGCCCCGTCGCCTTCAGCCGGACGTCGTCGCTCTCGTCGTCACGCTCGCGCGTGAGGAAGTCGTTCCGCTCCAGATAGTCGAGGACGGTGTCGGCCTTCCCGGCGAGGTAGTCGGGGTCGTCGGTCTGTGTCGCGTACAGCGTCCGGTCGAGGAAATCCAGGAGACCCGACCGGGTGTGTGCGAAGCCCGACGCGACGGTGGCGAGGAGGTGAGTTCGAAGCGCCGGTTCGGCGGCGAGTTTCGACTGCACGGCCTCGGGTTCGGCCCAGAGGTACCGCTCGAACAGTTCGTCGCGCGTATCGTAGTCCTTCGCGAGCAGGACCGCCTCGCCGTAGGGGTCGAGGCCGGGCCGGCCCGCGCGGCCCATCATCTGGTGGACTTCCAGGACGTCGAGCGGCTTCATCCCGCCGAACTCCCCGTCGTACCGCTGCCAGTCGCGGACGACGACCCGCCGAGAGGGGGTGTTGACGCCCGCTGCGAGCGTCGGGGTGGCACAGACGCACTTGACGAGTCGCGCGCGGAAGGCGTCCTCGACCAGCGAGCGGTGCTCGGCCGCCAGCCCTGCGTGGTGGAAGGCGGCGCCCTTCCGCACCGCCCGGGCGAGGTCCGTCGACGTCTCCGTGTCGGACACGCTCTCGACCTCGTCGGCGAGGTCGCGGAGGTCGCGTTCCTCCTCGCCGGTGAGGTGTTTCGACGTCACGTCGCCCAGTCGTTTCGCCGCCGCCTCGGCGTTCCGCCGCGAGTTGACGAAGACGAGCGACGACCCCTGCCCGTGGTCGTCGTCCCCCGCGAGCGCGTCGTCGACGAGCGCCGGCGTCTGCCGCTTCCCCTCGACCGGTACCTCGCGCTGGGAGCCGTCCGCGAACGTGATGGCGTTGCCGTAGTGGACTCCCGTGCGGAGGTCGATGGGTCGCCAGTCGGAGTCGACGAGCGCCGCGTCGAGCCACGTGGCGATTTCGCCGGCGTTCCCCACCGTCGCCGAGAGCGCGACGACCTGGAGGCCGGGGTTGATTCGCCGGAGTTTCGCGAGCGTCACCTCCAGCGTGGGGCCGCGGTTCCGGTCGTCGACGAGGTGGACCTCGTCGGCGACGACGCAGGTCAGCTGGTCGATCCACGGCGCGTCGTTCCGAATCAGTGAGTCGACCTTCTCGGACGTGGCGACGATGACGTCGCGGGAGGCCAGCCACTCGCCGCTCGACTCGTAGTTCCCGGTGGAGACACCGACGGTGACGCCCAGTTCCTCCCACCGCTCGAACTCGTCTTTCTTCTCGGAGGCGAGCGCGCGCAGGGGGACGATGTAGAGCGCCTTCCCGCCGCGCTGGACCGCAGCGAGCATCGCGAGTTCGGCGACGAGCGTCTTCCCCGACGCTGTGGGCACCGAGGCGACGACGCTCTCGCCCGTCGTGACGCCCTTCTCCACCGCCTCTGCCTGCGGCGGATACAGCTCCTCGATACCCTCCCGCTGGAGTCGGTCGGCGACCCCCTCGGGCAGGCCGGGGACGTCGTCGGGGTTCATCTGTCGCTCGCTTGGGTCCGTCTCCGGTTTTAGGTTTCGGGTCGCGTGCCGACGTGGCGTCGTCGCTCGTCCCGTCCGTCGCTACCCTTTTGTCCGCCCACCGGTGACCGCAAGCAGAGATGACCGACGGTGACGCCGACGCGCCCGACACCTACCGGACCGTCGCCGGCCCCGGCCAGGCCGACTTCGAGGTACGCGGCTCGGAGTTCGTCGGCTACGTCTCCCCCGCCGAGACTGTCGCCGACGCCGAAGCGTTCATCGGGGACGTCGAGTCGGAACACCCCGACGCGACGCACAACGTCCCCGCGTACCGGGTGCCGGCGGACCCCTCGAAGGCCGACGTCCTGTTGCGGGAGTGGTGTTCCGACGACGGCGAACCGACCGGGTCGTCGGGCAAGCCGGCGCTGAACGTCCTCGTCCAGCGGGACGTTCGAAACGTCGTGGCCGTCGTCACCCGCTACTACGGCGGGACGAACCTGGGGGTCGGTGGACTGGCACGGGCGTACTCACGGGCGGTGAAGGAGGCCGTCGACGACGCCGGCGTCGTCGAGAAGCGGCCACACGAACGGTTCCGTGCCGTCGTCGCCTACGACGACTCCGGCACGGTCCGCGGCATCCTCGAGTCGACGGGCGTCGAGTTCGAGGCCGACTACGACGAACAGGTCGCCTTCGCGGTCCGAGTCCCCGTCGCGGACGCGGCCGCCCTCAGAGACCGCCTGCGAAGTGCGACGAGCGGCCGCGTCGACCTCTCGTGAGCGGGGCGCGGGCGTCGGGGCTCAGTCGGTCGCTTCGGCCCGGCCGGTGGGCTGCGGTGGCTGCTTCTCGCTCGCCGCACGGTTCTTCAGCGTGAGCGCGCCGAACAGCACCGCGCCGGCGGCACGGAGGCCGAGGTCGACGACGAGCGGTTCGCCCACGTTCCGGACGATGCCGACGAACGAGAGGAGGTCGGTCGCGGCGTTGAGCACCAGCAGCGGGGCCATGAGGAGGAAGGCGCTGACGACGAACAGCGCGCGCTCGGTCTGCCCGACCGGGGAGTAGAAGTACCCGATGACGGTCGCACCGAGGGCGACGACGCCGACGAACACGCCGACGATGGGGATGACGACTTCGGGGAGGAAGTACGTCAGTTCGGCCACGTCGGAGCCGTTCAGCACCCGGAACGCCTCGTTCTGCCCGCGGAGCAGGAGGATGCCCGGCGTGAGCGCGAACGCGAAGGGGACGATGGCCTTGTTGAGCGACAGCGAGAACGCCTTCGTCCCCGTCCGGAACGGGTCGGACTTGGCGACCCCGGACGCCGCGTACGCCGCCACCGCCACCGGTGGGGTGATGTCGGCGATGACGCCGAAGTAGAGGATGAACAGGTGTGCCGCCAGCAGGGGAATGTTCGACGACTGCGCGATGGCCGGCCCGAGGAGGGAGACGAGGATGATGTACGTCACCGTCGTCGGCATGCCCATCCCGAGGATGATGGAGGCGATGGCCGTGAAGAGCAGCAAGAGGACGATAGAGCCGCCCGCGACGGCCTTGATGAGTGCCGTCAGGTTCGGACCCAGGCCGGTGGCGCTCACGACGCCGGGGATGATGCCGGCGGCGGCGACGGCCACGACGACTTCGGTCGAGGTGCGCGCCCCCGCGTCCATCGACTTCCCGATGAAGGTGACGTACCGGAAGGGGCGGGTCTCGGCGAGGCGCGGCCGTGAGACCCCGGCGGCGAGACGTTCGCTGGCGGTGTCGACGGCGTCGTCGAAGTCTAAGAGCGGTGCGTCGCCCCGCGGCCGGAGGAGCATGAAGGCGAGGCTGACGAGGACGATGATGGTTCCCAGCGTCCCCCCGGCGGCGAAGAGCGCCTCGACGAACGTCCGCGTCTCGCCGCTCGCGCCCGTGACGAGGCCGACGATGCCGACGCCGCTCGTGAGGAACGCGCCGAGTTCGGCGAGGAACAGCACGGCGATGGTCCCGACGAGCGGCACCCTCGTGTTCTCGTTGTACGCGGCGACGAACGCGATGAGTGCCATGATGGCGACGAGCGTGAACCACGCCGACCGCGCGACGGTGAGGCGCTCGACGAGGAGGTAGTACAGCAGAAGGATGAGGGGCACGAGGTAGAACCACCCGCGCGAGAGGTGACTCTTGATGTCGACGACGTCGTCGCGCGAGAGGCCGCCGATGCCCGCTCTGGACGCCTCTAGGTGGACCATCACCCAGACGCCGAAGAAGAAGACGATGGCCGGGATGGTCGCGGCGATGATGATGTCCGAGAAGGGGACGCCGATGAACTCGATCATCAGGAACGCGGCGGCACCCATCACGGGTGGGAGGATCTGTCCGCCCGACGACGCCGACGCCTCGACCGCACCCGCGAACTCCGGTCGGTAGCCGGAGCGCTTCATCAGCGGGATGGTGAACGCGCCCGTCGTCACCGTGTTCGCGATGGACGACCCGGAGATGGTGCCCATGAAGCCCGACGCGAGGATGCTCGCCTTCGCAGGGCCGCCTTTCCGCGTCCCCGTGGCGGAGTACGCCAGTTCGATGAACCACTGGCCCGCGCCGGACATCTCGAGGAACGCGCCGAAGAGGATGAAGATGTAGATGAACTGCACCGACACCGTAACCGGAATCCCGAACACACCGTTCTCGGTGTTGTACCAGAGGTTCTGGACGATGTTCGCCCAACTGCCCTGTGGGATGGAGAGCACGCCGATGAGGGGCGTTTCGGGCGTGATGATGAAGCCCCAGCGGGCGTAGACGATGAACGACGCGACGATGAGCATGAGGTAGACACCGAGCGCGCGCCGCGTCGCCTCGAGGACCAGCAGCGTCCCCATCGCGCCGAGGAAGAAGGCGTACGACACCTCGTTCAGCGGGATGCCGGTCACGCTGACGACGTCGAGCGGAATCTGGAGGAAGGGGTACACCTCGCCGATGGTCCGTCCCGAGTCGAGTCCCAGCACCCGGAGTTGCTGGATTTCGCTGAAGTCGTTGACCATGTAGATGGCGGTGAGCGCCGCCAGGACGATGCACACGAGGTCGACGGGCGTCACGCGCTCGCGTTCGTCGTCGACGACGAGCCAGCGCACGCCGCGCCGGACCGCCCTCGCGGCTGACGTCACCGGGTTCGAGGTCCCGAGCCGTTCCTCCAGCGCCGGGACGACCCGTGCGAGCCGGGTGGCGACGACCCCGCCACCGTCCGTGGGCGGGAAGAGCAGGAACGCCAGCACGAGCGCGAACGCGACGTGGATGGCGTTCACCTGTAGCAGCTGGAGCGCGGCGAGTCTCACCTCGCCCACCACGGGCAGGCTGAACTCGAAGATGAAGCCGCGGGCGGCGAGCCAGATCTGGAACAGCGAGAAGACGATGCCGATGGCTGAGACGGTGATGGCGACCCCGCCAGAGAGGGTCCGTTTCCGCTCGATCCCCTCGAGAATCTCCTCCGCCTCCGCGTCGCTCAACTCGTCATCCTCGCCCTCACCGTCGGCGTCGGCGCTCGGGTCGGGGCCGTCGTCCGGTCGTTCCGGGTCGGTCCGGTCGTCGGTGCCTCCGTCGGCCCTGGCGGGGTCGTCGCCGGGGCCGTCCTGCGCGGGTCGTTCCGGGTCTGAATCTGTCATGGTCGTGTCATCGAGCGTGCAACGTCAAGCACAGTCCGCTCCGTGATATATATGCGCACGGACTCCGCGTCCGAGAGCGCGACGAGGTCGAACGTCTCCTCGCCGACGTGGAGTTCGTGTCCGGCGATTCGGCCGGGTTTCACGTACAGTTCCTCGTAGGAGCCCTGTGGGTCGAAGACGAACGACCCGTTCTCCTGGCTCACGTTCACTCGCGCCGGGAGGCCCCAGCCGTACGACTGGAACTCCATGCGCGTCATCACGAGTTCGCCGTCGCGGACGGCGTACGCGTCGAGTATGCGCGTCTTCTCGACGCTGTGGGTGTACTCGAGCGCGACGGTCGTGTTCTCCTCGACGGGCACGCGGAGCAGTTCCTCGCCCCCGTCGGCCGTCTCGACGACGAGCGCCTGCCCGGCCGGGAGCGACGCGGCCGCGGCGCCGCTGACTGCGAGCAGCGCCGCTACCAGCACGGCGGCCAGAGTGAGCAGTCGGCGTCGGTCGTCCATCGCGTCGAAGAATGTCGAGTGGTGGTAAGTGCGCTACGGGTTCGGTCTCAGCCGAAGTACGCCTGCGCGCCGGGGTGCAGGTCGATGGACATGCCGTCCTGTGCGGAGTCGGCCGTGATGAAGTCCGTCTTGATGGTGAGCGAGTCCGTGTTGTCGAAGATGGCCGCCGTGACCGTCTCGACGACGTCCTCGGACTGTTCGGCGTTCGTCGCAATCATCGCCTGCACGGCGACGGTCGGCGCGGCCGACTCGAGCCCGTACGTGCCGGAGGGGACCTCGTCGTCCGCGTAGAACGGCGCGGCGTCCTTGACGGCCTGGCGGTTGTCGCCCTCGATGGGGACGATGCGGACGTCCTCCGTCGCGGCGAGTTCCTCGATGGCACCGACCGGATAGCCGCCGACGACGAACGCGGCGTCGATGTCGCCGTTCTTCAGCTGGTCGGAAGCCTGCGAGAAGCCGGTGTTCTGCTCGGTGTAGTCGCTGATGCCGAGCGCCTCGAGAATCTGATTCGCGTTGACCTGCGTCCCCGACCCGAGGTCACCGGTGTTGATGGTCGCACCCGAGAGGTCGCCGGGCGTCTCGATGCCCGTGTCGGCGAGCGTCACGATGTGGATGGTCTCGGGGTAGAGGGTGGCGACACCGCGGAGGTTCTCCACGGCGTTGCCCTGGAACGCCTCGATGCCGGAGCCGTTCGCCGCGAAGTACGCGACGTCGTTCTGGATGAGCGCGAAGTCGGCGTCGCCGCTCGCGAGCGACCCGACGTTCTCGACGGACGCACCGGTCGACTGGACCTGGACCGTGATGCCGTCGGTGTTGGACTCGATGACGTCCTTGAACTCGTTCGAGAGCGGGAAGTAGGTCCCACCGGTCCCGCCCGCGTGCCACGAGAGGCGCGTGCTGCCCGAACTGGACCCGCCGTCGCCGCCGGACTCGGTCGACTCGCCGTCGCCGCCGGACTCGGTCGACCCGCCATCGCCGCCGGACTCGGTCGACTCGCCGTCGCCGCCGTCGCCGCCGGACTCACCGCCACCGCCACCGCCGCCGGAACAGCCAGCGAGGCCGGCGAGGGCCGCGGTCCCTGTCACTGCGAGGAAACTCCGTCGGTCGAACTTCTTCTGGACCATACCCGACTGGGTGCACTGGAGATATATATGGTTACCCATGTCCCCGTTCGGAATTGGCTATATACATATGGTACTATTATCGAGTTAGGGGCAACGATTCGTCATCTCTCGGCAAATATCCGGACGGTTATCCAGTCCGTCCGGCACCGGAACCCTCTTTCGTCCGTGTTCCGAGGCCGCTCGCATGCACCTCACGGCTCCCGACCACGCCGACCTCACCCGGGTGGGCTCGCCGGCCCACTCCCCCGACGGGTCGACCGTCGCGTACGTCGCACGTCGGCCACGCGACGACGAGACGACCGATTCCAGCGTCTTCGTCGTCGACCGGACGGGGGGCGAGCCGCGTCGGTTCACCGCCCGCGAGGGAGTCGACACCGACCCGGCCTTCTCGCCGTCGGGGGACCGCCTCGCGTTCACCAGTACGCGCGGCGACGACGGCGCACAACTCTGGGTCATCCCCACGGACGGCGGCGAGGCCCGGCGGGTCACGGACGTCCCCGGCGGCGTCCAGGCGGCGACCTGGTCGCCCGACGGCACCCGTCTCGCATTCGTGAGCGAGTCGACCGCCGCGGAGCGCGAACGAGGAGTCGACTGTGACGCCGCCGACTACGAGCGTCCCACGCCCGACCCGCGCGTCGTCGACCGACTCGTCTACCGCCGGGCGGCCGCGTACCTCGACGGGACGCGCCGTCACGTCCACCTCGTCGACGTCGGCGACGGGCTCGCGGACGGCTTCGACACCGTCACTCGCCTCACCGGCGGTGACCGCGACCACGTCTCCCCGACCTGGGGGGACGCCGGGACGCTCTACTACGCCGTCTCCCGCCGACGCGACGGCGGCGACCCCGACGACGCCATCGAGTTCGAACTGGTCGCACACGACGTCGACCGCGGGGCGGACGACGCCGATGCCGATTCCGCTGCCGGTGCTGACGCCGATGTCGGTGCCGATGCCGGGGTCGAACGTACGGACGAGGACGACGGGACGGGCGGCCCGGTCCGGCACGTGACCTGGGGCGAGTCGTGGACGCCGGCGCTCGCAGCGACCGACGACGGCCGCGTGGCGTACCTCCACACCCCGACCGACGACGGGCCACCCGTCCACGCCGACGTCGTCGTCGTCGACTGCGCGACCGGTTCCGAAACCGTGCTCACCGCGTCTCTCGACCGGACCGTCCTCCCCGACCGGGGGTTCTCGTGGAACCACGACTTCGACGCGTTCTACGCCGTGACACCGGACGCGGGCGACTTCGTCGTCCGGCGGTTCGTCCCGGACAGCGAGGGGGTCGCACACGACGTCGTCGTCGACGAGGGTGCGGTCGACGGCCTCGCCGTCGGCGCTGACTCGCTGGCCGTCACGAAGAGCGCCGCCGACCACCCGGGCGACGTCTTCCTGGTCGACGCCGACGGCGAGCGTCGACTCACGACGGTGAACGACGCGTTCCTCGCCGAGCAGACGCTCGCCACGCCCGAGACGGTGTGGTTCGACTCCGACGGCGAGGGGATTCAGGGGTGGCTCCTGCTCCCGCCCGAGGGCGTCGCAGAGGGTCAGGAGCGGTTCCCGCTCGTCGTCGAAATCCACGGTGGCCCGCACGCGATGTGGACCACGAGCGGGACGATGTGGCACGAGTTCCAGACGCTCGCCGCCCGGGGGTACGCGGTGTTCTGGTGCAACCCACGCGGGTCCATCGGCTACGGCCGCGACTTCGCGACGGCCGCTCAGCGCGACTGGGGGGCCACCACGGCACGCGACGTCCTCGCCGGCGTCGACACCGTGTGCGCCCGGGCGGAGGTCGACGAGTCGCACCTGTTCCTCACCGGCGGGAGCTTCGGCGGCTACATGACCGCGTGGCTGGTCGGTCACGACGACCGGTTCCGCGCCGCTGTCGCCCAGCGCGGCGTCTACGACCTCACCTCCTTCTACGGGAGTTCGGACGCGTTCAAACTCGTCGAGTGGGACTTCGAGACCACGCCGTCGGCGGATGCGGCGTTCCTCTGGGAGCAGTCGCCCGTCGCGACGGCACACGAGGTGACGACGCCGACGCTCCTCCTCCACGCCACCGAGGACTTCCGGGTGCCGGTGAACAACGCCGAACTGCTCTACCTCCTCCTGAAGAAGAGCGGGGTCGACACCCGCCTCGTGCGGTACCCCCGCGAGGGCCACGAACTCTCCCGGTCGGGCGAACCCGGCCACGTCGCCGACCGTCTCGAACGCATCGCCCGCTGGTTCGACGGCTACTCGGACCGCCACGACGTCCCCCGCGCACTGGAGCGTGGCGACGCGGGACTCTCCGGGGGGTTGACGGACGAGGACGGGGCCGGCGGGACGGAGCCTCCCTGACCGCGACGCTCAGTCGACGATTATCTCGGAGTCTCCGCCGCCTCCCCGCCCGGTCGACATCCGCTGGTCGTACCGGTCGACCCACGCGGCGAAGCAGTCCGGGCAGAGCCGGTGGCTGTGAATCTCGCTCCCGTCGACGCTCACCCGGACGGTGCGCGTGAGCGCGTCGGCGACGGGTTCCCCGCAGTCGTCACACGGTTCCCCCGGACGGCCCCCGTCCGGGCGGTGGCGGTCGGTTCCGCCGGGCGCGTCTTCCATGGATTCGTCTCGCGTGGGACGCTATTAGGTGTGGTGTCGCCGAGCGCCGTCACCGGACGTGTTTCCCCCTCGGAAACGGACGGACGACGGTCAGAACACTCTCGCCGGTCAGGTCGTCCGGAACGCGCGGTCACCGGCGTCTCCCAGTCCGGGGACGATGTAGCCGTCGTCGTCGAGGTAGTCGTCGATGGCGACGGTGAGCAGGTCGGCGTCGGGGTACTCCTCGCCCACGCGGAGCAGTCCGTCCGGGGCTGACACCGCCGAGAGGACGAACAGGTCCGTCGGTTGTTCCGTGGCGCTCTCGAGGACGTGGTCGAGGACGGCACACATCGTGCTCCCGGTGGCCAGCATCGGGTCGGCGACGATGACGGTGTCCTTCGCGCGGATTTCGGGGAGCTTCACGTAGTCGATGGTGATGGGGAACTCGCCCGCCTCGTTCATGCCGGCCTCCTCGTCGCGGCCGGCGGAGATGACGCCCTGCTTCGCGCGGGGGAACGCCTTCAGCAGCCCCTCGACGAACGGCGTCGCCGCGCGCAGCACGTTGATGATGACGATGTCGTCGAGCCCCTTCACGCGCTCGCCCGTAGTCTCCTGCAGCGGTGTCTCCAGCGAGACGTACTCGGTCTCCATCGCCCCGTCGATGATCTCGTAACCGCAGATGCGGCCGAGTTTCACCAGCCCCTTCCTGAAGGCGACCTGTTCCGTCTCGACGTCTCGCAGGCGGGAGAGAGTGTCCTTCGCCAGCGCGTGCGTGATGAGGTACGCGTTGTCGCGGTCTTCGATGGGCATGTGTGACGTGCTGTCGGGCACTGATATAAAACGCGGGCATCGACCTCTCAGGGTCGCCTCGCGGCTCAGAGTAGCCGTATCACGATGCCGGTTAGAGCCATGAGCACGAGGGTCGCGACGGCGGCGTTCCGCACCGAGAACGCCGCGAGTCCGATGAAGTCGAGTCCCCAGAGGATGGCTGTCCCGAAGACGGCCGAGAGGACGAGGTTCATCACGAACAGGACGCGCGGGTCTCCCTCCGAGGCCATACGCTCTCCATCCGAAGTCGGACTTATCTTCTTTGCGTTCCCGCTCCATCCACGGCGTGTGTTCCGGAACCGCGACGGCACGCCGGTCGACCCCGTCCCCTTCCTGGTAGTGGCGGCACTGGCCTTCCTGGTGGCGTTCTCCTTCGGCCCGGTCTACGCCGGTGCGGTCGGGCTGTCGCTCCCGGTCGGTCTCGCGCTCTCCGCCGGACTGTTCGTCGCCGCCACCGTCGGCGCCTACGTCCGACTGGTCTGGAACGCCCGCCCCGCGCTCCGTGCGGAGATTCCGCCGGAGACGCGCCTCGCGCGCCTCGTCTACGGCGCGCTCTGTCTCGCCCTCGTCATGCTGCTGCTCGCGCTCCCGCTCCTGTGATAGCACGCCCGCGCGGGAGCCGAGCGTTTAACCGTCGCTCCGGTCCACCTACCCGCATGCGCGAAGTGGAAGTGTCGCGGTTCGTCCGGGCGACGCCGCGAGAACTGCGCCGCCACCTGTCGCCGGCGGCCGTCGTCGAAGCCGAGGACAGTTTCGCGGTCCGGGAGGTCCACGACGTCGACGAGGGGACGCTCGTCACGGCGGGCGGCGGCGGGTTACAGCTCTCGCTCCGCTTCGAGCCCCGCGACGACGGGTTCTACTACACCCAGGAGGGACAGGAGGGGCCGTTCGAGGCGATGGAGACGTGGCTCACGCTCGCCTCGGAGGACGAGGGGACCCGACTGACGGCCCGCTCCCGCGTGAGCCTCGGCCTCCCGCTCGCCGCGCTCACCGACTGGGTCGCCGCGTGGAAACGGCGCGGAGAACTCGACCGGGCGCTCGACAACCTTGCCGCCGCCGTCGAGTGAGGAGTGCCGGACGACGGCTCCTCCTCGCACGGCCGACCCGGACGCTCGTGCGCCGCCGGCGTCACAGCGCCGGTCGCTTTTTTGACTCGATTCTGAAAGCCGGGTATGGGGCTGTTCAGCACGATTTCCGAGACGCTCAGGGCGTCGACGCAGTCGACCGACCGCGGCGGGAGCGGCGAGCAGTCGGCGGGCGCGTACTGGTGTCACGACTGTTCGGAGCGCGTCCTCGACCTCGACGTCGAGGGAGAAGAGCCGCCGACGTGTCCCGACTGCGGCGAGGAGATGACGTTCGAGCGCTCGCCAGGGTCGACCGGGTGCGCCTGCTGACCCGCGGTCACGCCGTCGCCCGCGTCGTCTCGACGAACTCGACGGAGACGGACACGTCGCCCCCGGTCGTCGCCGTGATTCGCTCGTCGAGTCGCACCGGGAGTCGCGGGTAGGGCTCGTCGACCGGCCGACTGATCCGAACCGTCACCGCTCGCGACGTCGGCGTGACGCCGAACCCGGTGAACTCGACGTCGACGGCGAGGAGAGTGAGTTCCTCGTACGCGTCCCGGTCCAGGACGTCCTCGACGGCGTCGTTCGTCGTGTTCTCGAACGCGCTCTGACTCGCGACGGTCGTCCCGACGCCACCCGTCACCATCGCCGCGACGACCACCGCGGCGAGCGTGGCGTTCAGTCCCCCCGCCCGGAGCGCCGCCAGGGGTCCGTCGTCGAGCCACGCCGCCGGACGGTAGCCGAGGTACCAGAGCGCGGCCGCGCCGCTCGTCGTGATGGTGAGGAGGTTCACCACCAGGAGGACGGCGGCCCCGGCCGCGACGACCGGGTAGCCCCACGCGAGACCGATTCCGGTCGCGGCGGCCGCGGGGATGAGCGCCGCCGCGACGGCGACACCGACTAGCGACACCGGGAGGTCGGTCGAGAGACCGAACGCTCCCGCGGCCCCGGCGCAGACTCCGATGAGCAGCGAGAGCACGCCGGGCGACGTCCGGGTACTGAGCTGGGAGATGGTCGTCACGTCGACCGCTCCCGAGACGAACTGGGTCGTGCGCAAGAGCCACCCGAACCCCGTCGCGAACCCGATGGCGACGACTAGGCCGAGCACCAGTGCGACGACCCCGTCGCGGACCATCCGACCGTCGCTGAACGCGACGCCGACGCTCGCCGTCAGCGCCGCACCGACCTGCGGGGCGATGACCATCGACCCGACGACGACGGACGGCGCGTCCAGGAGGAGTCCGACCGTCGCGACGAGTACGCTCAACAGCGTCATCGCGTAGTACGTCCGCGTGCTCGGCTTCAGGTTCCGTGCCTTCGAGCCGATTTCCTCGCGCGTCAGGGCGTCGGTCTCCTCTTCGCCCTCGACGAACCGGGCCTCCAGTTCGGCGAAGTGCGGGGTCGACGCCGTCTCGGCCGTCGCGATGACAGTGAACGAGTCGTCGAGGCCGGCCTCCCTGAGGTCCGTGAGCACGGCGTCGACGGCCTGTGCCGGGAGCGGGAACTGGACCAGGAGGTCGTCGTCCGACTCGGCAGTCTCGGTCACGACGTAGTCGATCTGTTCGTTCGCGAGGACTTCGAACACCTCGTCGCTGCGGGCTCGCGGGACCTGGACGTGGATGAACCGCATCCGTCTCGGTCGCGGTTCGCGACCCGGTTATACCTGGTCGTTGCGTCTGCGTTCCGGGGGCTCCGCTCTCGCTCGTCCGCTGTGACGCCCGACGCTCGTCACAGCCCCACTCACTCCACGTCGGGCGCCGCCAGCACGACGCGCTCGCCCTGTGCTGTCGGGAGCGGGTCGTCCCCCGCCTCCCACGTCTCGGGGTCGAACGCCGCGAACCCGTCGTCGTCGAGGAGACAGTCGTCGAGTCGGGCGACGAGCGACGCCTCGTCGAATTCGGTTCCGATGAACACCAGTTCGGTCCGCCGGTCGCCCCACCGCTCGTCCCACGTCAGGTCCGACCGGTTCCGACGGTACGCGTCCTGCTCGAACTCGGGTCGGGTCGCGACCCACGGCCCCGCGGCCTCGACGTGGACGGATGGGCCCGCCTGCCCGAGCGTGAGGTGCTGTTCGCTCCCGGCGACCCACAGCGTCCCCTTCGAGCGGACCACGTTCGGCGGGAGGTCCGCGAGGACACTCGCGACGCGGTCGGCGTAGAACGGCCGTCGCCGCCGATAGACGAAGGAGGTGACGCCGTACGCCTCCTCCGGGTGACTGTGGCCGCCGTGGTCGTGGTCAGAGTGGTCGTGTCCGTCCTCGTGGGTGTGGCCGCTGTGGTCGTGGTCGTCGTCCTCCGCTTCGGCCGACGCCGCGAGCGCCTGCCGCCACCCGGCCGCCTCCGCGGCGCGTGCCGGGTCGTACAGCCGCCGGCCGAGGAGACGGTCCGGGTCGGCCCGCGAGTACTCCGTCCGGACGATTTCGGCGTCCGGCCGGAGGCCGTGGACGAGCTCCTCGACCGTCTCGAGCTCCGCCGACGAGACGAGGTCGGTCTTGTTCAGGACGACGACGTTCGCGAGTTCGACCTGTTCGACGAGGAGGTCCGAGAGCGGTCTCGTGTCGTCGTTGGCCGCTCCTCGGCGCGTCACCTCCCCAGCACCGCCGAAGGCGTCGTAGAACTGCCGGGCGTCGACGACGGTCACGAGCGCGTCGACGACGTACCGCGCCGAGGCGTTCCCCCGGGTGAACAGTTTCGCGACCGGACCGGGCTCGGAGATCCCCGACGCCTCGACGACGAGGTGGTCGAAGTCGCGCTCGCGCGCGAGCCGCATCACGGCCCGGTCGAGGTCACCGCGGAGTTCACAGCAGATACAGCCGTTCGACAGCTCCGTCACGTTCCCCGCGGCGCCTCCGGAGCGACCGCTCACGAGTTCCGCGTCGACGTTTATTTCGCCCATGTCGTTGACGAGGACGGCGACGTCGCGGTCGCCGGCGGTGTCGAGGAGGTGGTTCAGGAGCGTCGTCTTCCCCGCACCCAGACTGCCGGAGAGTATCGTCACCGGGATGTCGTCGGCGCCTGCCATGTGCAGGTCTCACACGGGCCCCGTCTTCAAATGCGGGGATGTTCACCGGGTAGTGTTTAGTTTGGAGCATTGAACCAGGCGGCAAATGCTTGGAGCCAATTTTCGGCGGTTTTGGGTTCAACGTGGCTGAAACAGTTTGAGAACGAAG
>NZ_JBEPXO010000016.1:0-47965 GCF_041641895.1 Salinigranum sp.
GGGGGCAGTCGTGGCGTTCCACACCACCGACGAACGGGAGTGGCCGGGGACGAGAGCGAGGAGGAGTGAGGGGGACGCGGCGCGGGACGTTCAGAAGAAGTCGTGCGCTTCGTCGCCGTACACCTCGGGTGCGACGTCGACGACGCCCTCGTCGTGGAGCGACGTGAAGAACGTCGCGTCGCTCCAGTAGTACTCGTCGAACACCGACCGGGCGGTGACGTTCAGCACGGGTGGGAGGGCGGGGTCGTCGCGTTCGAGGAACAGTGCGACGTTGAAGCTGTTCAGGCCGAGGGAGGCGTAGTACGAGAGGACGTTCACGAGTCCCTCCGCGAAGTCGTGAGTCACGTCGCCGCGCGGCTCCGGGACGCCCGAGTGAATCTGGGCGGCGACGCCGACGAGGTGGCGGTGGTGTTTCGGCGCGAAGGGGGCCAGCCAGTGGACGTTGCCCACTTCGGCGAGGTAGCGGTCGCCGCCACGCTCCTGAATCGCGAGTTCGGACCAGTACACCTCGTCGTTCTCCTGGTAGTAGTCGCTGGCGGCCTCGCTCACCCGCCGCTGTTCGTTCGTCCCCCGGTCGTCGACGAGCGTCTGCATGTGCGGGTGGATGAGACTCGACCCCGCCGGGCGGAGGTAGTTCATGTTCACCGAGGCGAAGCGCGCGTCGTCGTCGTGGTCGAAGACGTCGCGGACGTATTGGAAGGCGGCACAGAGGCCGTCGGCGAACTGCTCCGTGGTGAACTCGTCGATGGGGACGAAGTGTTCCTCGGTGAGCGCGACGACGTTCGAGTACGCGCCGTACGGGTTGAGGTTGGGGAACGACGTCGCCTCGCCGCTCTTTCCCCGGTCGGGGCCGATCCAGTCGGGGTACGTCGGGGTCGCCTCCTCGACGGTGCCGGGGCAGAAGAAACAGCCCTCGCTGTCGACCACGGAGTCGTCGATATGGGGCGACTCGGGCATGAGGAAGTTGTCCGTGACGACCCGGGCCGTCCGTCCCGTCAGTGGGTCGACCCGCACCTCGGTCTCGACGGTCGTCTGCTCGAAGTCCTCGAGCGGGTTGTAGAACGTCGCCTCCTGCACCGAGCGTTCGAAGTCGATTGACATGTACGGGGCTTCGACGGGTCGGGTCAAAAACGTACCCCGTCACGGCGACCGGTCCGGGACGACCCGTCGACGAGACGCCGCCGCGTCAGTTGCTGGCTGCCGCGCGCTCGCCGACGGACGGTTGGGAGTCGGCGACTCCCTGCGTGAGGACGGCCTCGACGCCCGGCGTGAGTCGGTTGACGACCGCCTGACCGTCGCGCTCGCGCTCGACGAGCCCGTCGTCTTCCAGTCGGGAGAGGTGGTAGGTGACGGTGCTCGGGTCGCGGTCGAGCCGTTCGGCGAGGCCGGAGACGGTGTCGGCGGACTCCGCGAGCGCCTCGAGGACGGCACGAGTCGACGCCGAGTTCAGAGCACACTCCAGCACGTCGGGAGGGGTCCCGACGGGGAAGAACCGGCGTCTCCCCCGGCGTTTCTCGGACGTGACCAACCCCTCACGCTCGAGTACCTTGAGGTGATACCGGACCGCCCCGAGGGACGCGTCGACTCCACCGACGTCGGCCAGTGCCGAGAGGTGCGTGCCCGGCTCCGTCCGGAGGTGTTCGTAGAGGGATGCGCGCGTCTCGTGCGTGACGTCGGCCGGTCGTCTGGTATCTCCGGTCATGGCTCGAATCTCGAGTGGTAGCGTTGGCACTGCTCGGCTCGGCTGTCGCTCCGCTCCCCGGACGGTCGCCACCGACGGCGGGGAGCGTCGAGAGAGCGCCGCTTCGTGCCGCTCGCTGTCAGTTCGGAGGGACGTGAGTCACAAAAACCGGGGCGTTCGTCTCAATCGTCCCGACCGTTTCGAACGGGAAACGGCACTGTTTCGAAGCGATTCGCGCGCCGTCCCGGGGTCTTAATGCGACACTAACGTCTCGAAGGACCGGAAACGGCGCCGAAATGCGGCGTGCACCGACTGCTCGCGACTGGGGTAGATGTCGTCCGAAGGCCGCAGTCGGAACGACTGGAACGGGTCCGACGGAAGGGGTCGGCTCGTCCTCGATACCGTCCGCCGTTCGTCGCAGTCGTCAGTCGTCCGCCGTCGCCTGGTCGCTTCCTCGGTCCGTCTCCGCGAAGGGCCCCTGTGTGAGAACCGTCTCGACGCCCGGCGTGAGCCGGTTCGTCACCGCCTGGCCGTCGCGCTCGCGCTCGACGAGCCCCTCCGATTCGAGTCGAGAGAGGTGGTGCGAGACGGTGCTCGGGTCGCGCTCGATGCGCTCGGCGAGTCCCGACACCGAGTCGGGAGACGCGGTGAGCGCCTCGAGGAGAGCACGAGTCGAGTCGCTCTCGAGCGCGACGTCCAGCGCGTTCGGGGAACTCCCGATGGGGTAGTACCGTCGTTTCCCCTGGACCTTCTCGGAGCTGACGAGTCCCTCCCGTTCGAGGATCTTCAGGTGGTACCGGACCGTCCCGAGGGTGGCGTCGACGGCCGGCGCCTCCTCGAACGCCGAGAGGTAGGTGCCGGGCTCAGCCTGGACGTGGTCGTACAGTTCCGGGCGGGTGTCGTGTCCGAGCGGGTCGTCACCCGCCCACTTCGTGTAGCCCGCCGCGGCGAGAATCCGACCCGCCCAGTCCGAGACGACGGTCCGGACCCGGTCTGCGAGGTTCGAGAGCGTCGAACCGGTGAGGCGCGCGAGGCCACGCGGGTCGCTCGTCGCCGTCGTCGACGCGACGCTGGCCGCACTCGCGCCCGTCGACCCCGAGAAAGCGACGCGGCGGGCGATGGCACCTGCCGCCAGCGTCCCGGCACCGATAGCCACGCCCGCACCCGCCGACTCGGGACCGAAGCCGGTCGAGTCGTGGTCCCCAGACTCACCCGCGTCGCCGTCGTCGGTCCCACCGGCAGCGGCAGCGGCGTCAGTCTGCTCTTCGGGTTCGGGAGTGGCTGCCGTCTCTGGTGTCTCGTTCTCCGTCCGCTCGGGGGCTGGCGTCTCGGTCTGCTCCGCGTCGGCAGCCGTCCCCGCCTCCGGCGCCTCGGTCTCGTTGGTCTCGGCCTCCGGAGTCTCCTCCTCGGTCGTCTCCGTCGCTTCGGCTTCGGTCGTCTCCGTCGCTTCCGAATCACCGCTGTCGGCCGAATCAGAGTCCGTCGAATCGGAGTCGGTCGAATCGGTCGAATCAGAGTCCGTCGAACCCGAATCACTGTCACTGTCGCCGTCACCGTCACTCTCTGCCGAGAAGCCGCGCGGCCGACGCCCCCGAACCGACCGTCGTCGAACGCGGCGAACCTGCTGGGGAGGGCGTCGTCGGCCCCGGCTACGCCTACCTCGGCCCGTACGAGACCGAGACGCGGACGGTCGACGGGGAGACCATCCGACTCGTGGTCCCCGAGGCGGCCGAGATGGCCGAGTTGCCCGACACCGTCGCCGACGCCCTCGCAGAGGCGTCTGACGACCTGCGCGTCGGCGCGCGCAACGAACGGCTGACCGTCTTCGTCGCGCCGGCGCCCATCGATGCGCCCGGGAAGCTGTCGCGGGCGCAGGTCGAGGGACGACAGGACATGTACGTCGGCGCTGGCCGGCCGCTCGACACCGCCGACAACGCGTGGTTCCACGAGCACGTCCACAGCCGGCAGTCGTACGAGACCGGGTCGGGGATGGCGTGGTTCGACGACGCCAGCGCGGAGTACTACGCCGCGTGGCTCGCACACGAGGGCGACCACGTCTCCAGGGAGGCGTTCTACGACTACGTCCGAACCGACGAGGCGAGCGACGCCGTGCTCCGCGATACGGAGAGCGTCACCGACAGCGCGAGCTACTTCAAGGGGATACGCGTGCTCGCAGCGCTCGACGGCGAGATCAGAGACGCCTCGGACGGGGAACGCACCCTCCAAGACGTCTTCGTCGCGATGAACGCCCACGAGGGGCCGGTCGACGACGAGGCGTTCGCGACGCTCGTCGAGGAGGCGGCCGGCGAACCCCGCGACGAGTGGCTCGCCACCTACATCGGGACGGACGCCGTCCCGGCGGTCCCGGACACCCTCGGCGACCGGACGACCGACCGACTCGCGGCGGCGCAGCTTCGCGACGAGGTCGGAGACGCCTCCCTCGTCGGCGCGGTGCTCTTCGTGAGCGCGCTCGTCGTCGGCGTCGGGACCCTGCTGACGAGACGGGACTGACCGTCACACGCGTCGGCCCTTCTCCACACCCCCCGCCAGTCTTCCGGTCACGTTCGGACGCCCGCGACCCCCACTCAGAGCGCCGACCCTCGCTCGGCGTCACCCGCCGAGACCGACCGCCGGCGTTTCGTCGGTCGGCGTCGTAGTCGGAGCATGGACGCGTCGAGAGGGACTCGCTCGCGGGCGTGGCTCCGCCGACACCGCCTGGCGGGGTTCTTCCTGCTGACGTTCGCGCTCTCGTGGGGGGTGCCACTGCTCGTGCTCGCTGCAGCCCCGCTCGTCGGTCTGACCGCGAGCGTCTCGGGGTACTCCCCGCTGGCGTTCCTCGCGGTGTGGGCGCCCGCCCTCTCGGCGGTCACTGTCGTCGGCCTCGTCGACGGCTGGCCGGGGGTCCGCGCGTACGGCCGGCGGGTCACGGCCGTCCGGGGGCAGTGGCCGTGGTACGCGGCCGTACTCCTCGGCGTGCCGCTCGTCTACCTCGTCGCAGCACTAGTCGCGAGCGCGACCGGTGGCCCGCCGGTGCGCCTCGGCGCCGACTGGCTCGGCCCGTTCGTCGTCGTCTCGCTGCTCAGGCTGACGCAGGGGCCCGTCGAGGAGTTCGGCTGGCGTGGATTCGCGCTGCCGCTCCTGCAGCGACGCTACAGCGGTCTCGTCGCCGGGGTCCTCCTAGGGCTGGTCTGGGCGCTGTGGCACGCGCCGGCGCTCGTCGTCTCGACGGCTGAGTTCGCGCGCGAGGGGGCGCTCCTCCCGGGCCTGGTCCGCCTGTTCGTCACGCTCGTCGCGACGTCGATCGTCCTCACGGTCGTCTACAACGGCTCTGAGGGGAGCGTCCCGCTGGCCGTCGGCTTCCACTGGCTGACGAACCTCGCGTACCCCTGGGAGTCGACGACGACCGTGCCGCTCGCGCAGGACGTCGTGTTCGTCCTCGTGGCGCTCATCGTCGCCGTCACGGTCGGGCGCCGATATCTCGGGCGGGAGCACCTCGCGACGACGGTGTACGAACCGGAGGGCGAGCGGGGGGATTTTTCCGCGACGCACCACGGGTTCGAACCATGAGCTGTATCTTCTGCCGTATCGTCGACGGCGACCTGCCGAGTCGGACCGTCTACGAGAACAGCGAGGCGCTCGCGTTCCTCGACGCGAACCCGCTCGCGGCGGGACACACGCTGGTCGTCCCGAGAGCGCACCACGAGACGGTGGGCGACCTCCCGCCGGAGACGGCGGGTGCAGTGTTCGAGGCGGTCAGCGCCGTCACGCCCCGCGTCGAGCGAGCGGTCGACGCCGACGCCACGACCGTCGCCGTGAACAACGGCGAGGCCGCCGGACAGGAGGTGCCGCACACGCACGTCCACGTCGTCCCGCGGTTCGAGGGGGACGGCAACGGCCCCATCCACCGACTGTTCTCGAGTCGGCCGTCACTGTCGGACGCGGAGCTGGACGACATCGCGGCCGCGATTCGAGACGGCAACGAGTGAGGCGGCAGTGAGTGAGACAGTCGCCGGACCGACCGTTCAGGCGCGACTCGCCCACATTCTCGCTCCGCAGTAACTGTCGACTGGTTTATCTGACGAGTCGTCGTCCGCTCACATATGACAACTGAAGAACTGGAAGGGTACGGGATGGTCGAGATGACCGAGGAGGAGATAGACGGCTACCTCGCGAGTCAGAGCGTCGGCGTGCTCGGACTCCCGACCGAGGGTGCGCCGAGTCTGCGCCCGATGTCGTTCGGCTTCGACGGCGAGTCGCGACTGTACTTCCTGTACGTACTGGGCACAGAGAGCCGTAAGGCCGAACTGAGCACGGGGGACAGGCCTGCACGGTTCCTCGTCTACAGCGCAGAGACACCGTTCAACTGGCGGAGCGTCCTCCTGACCGGACAGACGAGCGAGGTGCCCGAAGACGAGACGGCGGCCGCAGAGGAGGTCTTGACCGGCGCGTGGCGACCCGACGTGTTCGCCCGCGCCGTCGAAACCGAGGCGACGCGACTCTACCGCTTCGACGTCACAGAGCGCGCGGGGCTGAAGCATCTCGGCCTCCCCCCGGGGTTCGAGGCGACGGACGCGCGGGAGTGACGGTCACCGTCGATTCGCCGCCCGTCGGGTCTGCGACACCCGTGAGCCCCGCCCGAACAGGTATCCGACTCACACACCTGGAGAGGGTATGAAGGAACGCCGGAAACACAAACTCGCGGACACCGCCCAGCAAATCGTCGGCGGGTTCCTCCTCGCCGGGCCGTTCGTCGTCACCGAGGAGGTGTGGATGCTGGCGCGGAACATGACCCTCTACCACAGCCTGTTCCTCGTCGGGACCGTCATGGCCATCGGATACGGCGGACTGTACGGCGCAGACGACGGCCGCGACCCGGCGCGCGAGGCTGCGGTCCTCGGGATTCCCGTTCGGTTCGTCTCCGTGATGCTCGTCGCGTTCGGGTCCGTGACTCTGCTCGCGTTCGCGGTCACCGCGCCCGACCTCTTCGCCGGTGACCTCCAGCGCCGTCGGCAACTGTACGTCACGTTCCAAGCAATCAGCGTCGCCGCGGTGTTCAGCGTCGTCGGCGCGGTGACGACGGACAGCCTGTTCTAAGTCGGGACTGCGACGCACCGAGGCTGGTCTGGTGTCTCGCGGACGGGGCGACGGAGCGACGGAGCGCCGGGACGACGGTGACGTCGTCCGCGTCCGGCCGGCGCTCGGACGCGACGGCGGGGACTCGCGCGAGTCAGAACGGGCGGCTGAGCGGGGTTACTTGATCTCGAACTCGCCGTCGTCCTCGGTCGCCTCGGGCTTCCACCGCAGGCCGAACGAGACGTGCTCCGCGACGTCTCCGCCGACCAGCGAGGAGTCCGAGGCGACTTCGACGTCGAACTCGAGCGTCTCGGGCGGGTTGATCGTCGCACTCCGGTTCCCGACGACGAGCGTCCCCTTCACGTCGGACGCCGCCTCGCGCTCGTCGTCGCCGACGGGGAGGTCGCCCGCGTACGCGGGGTCAAGCTGCGTCGCGAACTCGCGCAGTACCTCTGCAATCTCCGTTCGCGTCATCTGCCGCTGGGTCTCTATCTCTGCCATCTGTCGTTCCACCTCACAGGTGGGTCGGACGCCCAAGAGCCGTTCTGCTTGCGAGAGACGTTTGCTCTCGTCGCCGCTCGCCCCCGCAGACGCGACCGAATCCACTGGTCGAGGAGTGCGACGGTCTACCGTGGAACACGGGAACGTGAGCGTGTGGGGGTGTGAGGCCGACGTCAGGCGACTACCACGAGTCGAACGCGCCGTGGTCGAACGTCGCGCGCTGCAGGCGCAGGTACTCGTGCTGTGTGACGGAGACGGCGCGCTCGAACGAGGTGTCGGCGTCGAGGTGGTCTCGGACCCGGTCGAGCGTCCACCGCGCGGGCGTTCGGTCACGGTCGACCCGTGCGCGGAGCGGCGCGAGGACCTCGGCCGCCTGGGAGGCGTCGAACCCGGTCGCTTCGAGGCCGGCGCGCGCACACGTGAACAGGTCGTCGTACAGTGCTGTGGTCGTGCTCGTCCGCTCGCCCGTGCGGTCGATCCAGTCGAGGTCGGTCGCCAGTCCGTCGGCCGCGGCGGCGTAGAAGTTGTCTCGCGCGTCGGCCCAGTCGAGCGCCGCGACCGGGTGGTCCCGGCGGGGCAGGTCGGTCATGAGCCCGGCGAACAGTGCGAGGAACGCGACGCCGTCTCGAATCGTCGGCTGTCCCGGCAGCGGCCGGAACTCGATGCGGACGTTCGCGGGTCCCTCGGCACCCTCGTCGAAGACGGGGCGGATCCAGCGCCAGTAACAGCCGTGTTTGTGAGTGAAGTGCGTGAGTCGGTCGGGGTCGTCGTACTGGACCGGGAGGAGGGTCGGGTCGTCGACGATGTCCTCGACGGCCTCCGCGACCGAGTCGACGTCTTCGGGGAAGGCGACCTTCGGTGTCGTGTCCGCGGCGTTCATGACGCTCTCGAAGATACCGATACGGTTCTCCATCCGGCAGTCGGCGAGAATCGTCTCCGCGCTGGCGTCGTCGTAGAGGTCCGGCGGGAACAGCGGGGAGTTGACGCCGAGCGCGAGGACGGGCCCTGCGATGCGGAGCGCGTAGCGGAAGTACTCGGGGAGGTCGGTCGCCGTCGGGACCACGCAGTGTGGCTGAATCGACGTGGTGAGACTGTTCAACAGCGCCGTCTCACCGTCGTAGGTGACGTGTGGCGCGTCCAGTCTCGTGTCGGCCGTCTGTCCCTGTGCGTGGTACCGGACGGCGTCGACCATGTTCGTCGCGAGCGGCGGGCCTCCGGCCTGCTCGTGGTCGGTGAGGTACGCGACCGACCCCTGGTCGGCCGGAATCGTCCACACCCCGTCGCTCACTAGCTGTTCGTCCGACCCGACGAGGTTGTCACTCGCCGCCTCGAACAGCGCTCGCAGTTCCGCCCGAACCGCGTCGAGACCGCCGCTGGAGAGCGGTTGGGGGCTGACCTGGAACTCCAGCTGGTGGCGACCGATTTCCTCCTCACAGCCTGGCAGGTCGTCGGGGGGTGCAGAGACCGTCGTGAGCGCCCCGGAGTCGTCGACGGCGTAACACTCGTGCTCGAGACCGACGGTCCGAATGTCGGTGTCGAACCCCCCCTCCGTAACCGCGTCGAGCAACCACTCGCTCTCCTCGCGCACCCGTGCGTCGAACGAGGCCGTGTCCCGCGCGCACATCGCTTCGACCCGCGACGCCAGTTGTCGGGTATCCATGGGGACGTATGGCCGACGAATCGGCATCAGCGAGAGGCCTGCGCCTGCCGGGTGGTCGCGTCCGGTCCCGCGTGCCGTGTGCGTCTCACCGGAGGACGAGCGCGCCGGAGTGTCAGTACTCCGGCGGGGCGTACACGTTGACCGTCTCCAGCGGGTCGTCCCCCGTGTTCGTTATCTCGTGCGTCTCGCCGGGTTCGACGAGGACCAGGACGCCGGGTTCGAGGTCGACCCGGTCGCCCGCTATCGTCGCGGTCCCCTCACCGGCGACGACGTAGAGCCACTGGTCGCTCGCGGCGTGGGCGTTCTCCGGGCCGCCGGTCGACTGACCGGGGGCGAGGACCATCGTCGCCGCCTGCGAGCGGTCGGTGCCGCCGACGACGTCGAAGAACCCGGGCGTGGACGTCGTGTCGATGCATCGCATGGATTTAATCACCCGACGCGGGACACGAAAGCCTGTCCCTCACTCTCGAGGCGCGCCCGCACGAGCCACCACGGCCCGGGCGTCACCGGGCGGGTGGACGGTGCGGCACAACCGTCGAGGGGAGGAGGTGGCGCAGTCCGTCGAGCGGGCAGTCCGGCGTCGACCGTCGGAGTCGAGCGACCGACGGCCGCTCAGTCGCCGTGGAGTGACCCCCACCGGCAGAGATACTCGAATGCGGGCCGCAGGTCGAGTGTCTTCTGCGTCGCGGTGTACTCGACACGCGGGGGAATCTCGTCGTAGGACTCTCTGGTGACGAACCCCGCCTCGGTCAGTTCCCGGAGGCGGTCCGTGAGCGTGGTCTCGGGGACGTCCAGCTTCGCCTGGAGCTCCGAGAACCGTCTCGGCCCAGGGTTCGACTCGAACTCGTGCAGGAGTGGGACCATGTACGCCTGCCTGAGCCGTCTGAACAACCGCTCCTTGTTCTCGGCGTCGAACGTCGGTGCTGGCGCGCTGAACGTGACTGCGAGGGGGTCGTCAGCCTCGTTACCGGTGTCGGCCATGACCACTGTACGACGGCCGCGTAGTTACCGCTACCTCCTCCGAGCGGCGTACGAGGCAACACCGAAGGTTCGGCGTTACGCTCCCACGTCGGCGTCGACACTACTTCTCGCCCGGCGCCGTACCGGCTGGTGATGGAGTACACACGACTCGGCGGAACCGGTCTCGAAGTGTCGCGACTGTGCCTCGGCTGTCTGAACTTCGGGTCTGGGGAGGAGTGGATGATGAACGACCGGGCGGCGAGCATCGGCCTGCTCGAACGCGCCATCGAACTGGGGGTGAACTTCTTCGACACCGCGAACGCATACTCGGCGGGCGAGAGCGAGTCAATACTCGGAGACGTCGTCCGGGAGCACGACCGGGAGGAACTGGTCGTCGCGACCAAGGTGTCCTTCGAGATGGGAGCGGGCCCGAACAAGCGCGGCCTCTCCCGCAAACACGTCCTCGACCAGGTCGAAGGGAGTCTCGACCGTCTGGGAACCGACTACATCGACCTCTTCGCTACCTCGGCGCGAGCACGATGGCGGGATGGCAGTTCTCGAAGGCGCTGTACACGGCCGACCGTGAGGGGTGGGAGCGGTTCCGCTGTCTGCAGCCGGAGTACAGCCTCGTCGACCGACACGAGGAGGCGAACCTCCTCCCCATCTGTGCGGAGGAGGACGTCGGCGTCGTCCCGTGGTCGCCGCTGGCCGGTGGCTTCCTCACGGGGAAGTACAGCCCCGACGAGACGGTACCCGCAGGTTCTCGGGCCGAGACCGACGACTACACCAGGAACCGGTTCACCGAGGAGAACTGGCAGGTCCTCGAAGCGGTTCGGGAGGTCGCGGCGGAGAAGGAGGTGAGTCCCGCGCAGGTCAGCCTCGCGTGGCTGCTCCGGAAGGACGTCGTCGACGCCCCCATCGTCGGCCCGCGGCGCGTCGACCACCTCGAGGAGGACGTCGACGCGCTCTCGGTCGAACTGACCGACGACGACGTCGCCCGACTGGAGGCGCCGCTCTTCCCACAGTGGCCGGTCCGCGGGAAGGACCGGTGAGCGCACCAGACGACGGATGCGTCCACGTTGGATACCGGAGGCCCGAATCGGGCGACTTCGGCAGCTTCAGGCGACCTCGAACGACCTCAGGCAACCTTCCGCGGTTCGGTGAACGTCACGGTCCGGTCGGCCGTCTCGACCGTCGTCTGTACCGTCACCCAGCCGCCGTGTTGCCGGATGGCGAACGCCTCGCCGTACGAGAGGGCGACGCGTCTGGTCGCGGTGTGCGACGCCCCGGCCTCGAGCGTGCCGACGGACGCGCGTCCCTCCCAGGCGACGTTGCCGTCGGTTCCCTGCCCCACGAAGATGCGCGTGTAGACGGTGACGTCCTCGGCCGTCGTCGCCTGCTGGTTCGTCAGCGTCAGGGTGACGTCACGGCAGGTTCGGCCGCACGGTTCGATGGCGTCGATACGGAACCCGAACGGGGGTGCCGTCGTCTCGCTGGCAGTCGCCGTCCCGCCCGACATCGACGACGACCCGTCCCCGGTGGACGAGTCGTCGACCGGTGTCGCCGGCGTCTCGGTCGGGAACGACTCGACGTCTGCGCCCGCCTCGCCGCCGGGTGCTGGACCGACCCCCGTCACGAGCGCGAGGACACCGACGGTGACGAGCGCCAGCAGGCCGCCGGCCACGAGTAGTTCTGTCCGCATCTAGCCGGCCCCGCCGATTCCGGCCGCAGCGCGGACTGTTTCGTCGGGGCGGCCATCGAGCGTGGCTCGCGGGCGCGTGAGCACTGCCACGCCCGTGGCGACCGTTCGGAGTCGTTCGCGCGTCATCGGTGTCGTCTCGTCAGAGCGCTGACTTGAAAAAGAAGTTGACTGCGAACTCAGTTCCGTCTCGGGCGCGGCCGGAGTCGCCCGACGTGACCGGGCGAGCCATCACAGGACGGAGTGCGTCCCCGCACTCGGTCGGTTCGAGGGAGACGCACCCGAACCGTGCCAGTCGACGACGAGACGTTCAGAACACGAGGCCTGCCGTACCGGGCGGGGTCGGAGACCCGAGCGGGCGCCCTGGCTTCCGCTCGCGCCTGTCGTGACTGTTCGAGACGGGTCGAGCGCGTCTCGACGACGTGAACAGTCCAGTGTCGTCAGCGACGTGAGCCGCGAGGCGCCTGTATTATCAATGTATATAATTGTACTCATTCGGCGAGATGCGACGGCGACTCCCTCCAGAGAGTCGCACGTCGGACGGCGTCGGTGAGCGAGCCCTCACACTGAGGGTCACTTCGGCCTCGTACCCACTTTCGTCCGAACACCGACGTACGGCCGACCGACGTACCGAAGCACAGTGAGGATCGAACGAATCACGAACGACGGGTGAACCGGGACCGCTCGACGTCGAGCTGTACAACTGACTTTGTTCTCGATGACGTGTCCGACTGCCGAACGAGTGCGAGCTGTCGGGAGTGCTGTCCGTCGAGAGACCGGGCCACACAGCTAGTGGATTACGTGGCTACGATTGTAACGAGAGGGGGGACCGAGGAGACGAACCGGTTCGGGAAGTCGTACCGCCTCGCTCTCCGGGTAGTCCTCGGCCGGCCACCGGCACGCGGTGACAGTCACCGTACTGACTGGCCGGAGACGATTACACGACTACGACCGTAATAGGGTGCCGAAGCAGCAGTGTCGTTCCCGCCGAAACCGGAGTCGCGTCCACGAGAAGAGTCCGTTCCGTCACAGAGAACACAGCACAGGAGTTCCGTGGTATGGAACGGGCTCGTGACCGGAAGCTCCCACAAGAGTAATCACTCCGTAGGAAAACGACTCTTCATGACACGCACCTTCGTTGCCCCTCCGCGGTACCTCCAGGGGGTCGGAACACTCGACGACGTGGGGACGCACGTGAGCCGACTGGGGGGACGTGCGCTCGTCGTCACGGACGAGGTCGTAGCGGACGTCGTCGGTGAGTCCGTGACCCGTTCGCTCTCGGATGCAGGGGTCGACTACCGGGTCGTCACGTTCGGTGGCGAGTGTACTCGCGACGAAATCAGTCGACTCACGGACGTCGCACAGAACGGGGCAGTCGACGTAGTCGTCGGGGTAGGTGGTGGCAAGGTCGTCGACGTGGCGAAGGGCGTTCGTAGTCGGATCGGGGGACGGCTCGTCACGCTGCCCACCATCGCTTCGACGGATGCACCGACGAGTGGACTCTCGGTGGTGTACACCGACGACGGGAGCCTCGCGGGAGGAATCGTTCACGACGAGCGCCCGGACCTCGTTCTCGTCGACACCGCCGTCGTCGCCGCCGCACCCGTACGGTGGTTCGTCTCGGGGATCGGTGACGCGCTCGCGACGCGCTTCGAGGCGAGAGCGACCAGGGAGAGCGGTGGGTGGACGTTCGCCGGTGGCTCTCCCTCGCAGGCAGGTGTCGCACTCGCGGAGCGGTGTTACGACGTCCTTCGAGCACATGGGCCCGCGGCCGTCGACGCGGTGCGCGACGGAACCGTCACCGACGACGTCGAGGAGACCGTCGAAGCGATCGTCCTCCTCTCCGGTCTGGGCTTCGAAAACGGCGGTCTCGCGGCCGCCCACGCCGTTCACGACGGAATCGTCTCGGTGGGTGTGACCGGGCCAACACACGGAGAGATGGTCTGCTTCGGTCTGCTCACGCAACTCGTCCTGGAGGGTCGCTCCGACGAGGAGATTCGGGACGTCGCCCGATTCGCCTCCGACATCGGTCTCCCGGTGACCCTCGCCGACATCGGTGTCTCTCCGGACCGTCTCGGAGCGGTGGCCGAGGCGACGTGTCGCGATGAGACGTCCATCGACAACCAGCCCGGGGACCCGACACCAGACGCGGTGACCGATGCACTGCGGACTGTCGACGAACTCGGTCGGTCCCTCGAGTGAGCGGGACGCCCCCCGGATCTCCCCGAACTGTCCCTATCTTTCGTGTAGTTCGTCTCGGTGGGCGGAATTCACTCGTGTTTCGTTCTGCTCAGCAAAACGAGTCCCACTGCCGTTCCCCGAACAGAAACGTTTTGTAGCTCTGTTCTGAACGAAGAATCATGAACGAATCGAACGTCGACAAATCGGGACGGACGGTGAAGACGGCACGAACCACGTTTCGAGTACTGGACGAGGTGACCGCTCGGGAACGGGTGGGAGTCACCGAACTCGCGTCCGCGCTGGAGATGTCGAAGAGCGCGGTCCACCGGCATCTCGCGACACTCGTCGCCGAGGGGCGAGTCGAGAAGCACGACAGCGAGTATCGCCGGTCGCTCCGCGAGACAGAGAGCGTCGACCTGGCGTTCGCCGTCGTCGAGGCACTGAAGGAACTCGGGAGCGCGACCCCCCGAGCGGTCGCAGCAGCCGTGGGGCGGTCGGAGACTACGGTCTCACACTACCTCTCGTGGCTCGAAGGGAAGGGGTACATCACACGGCAGGGTGACGAGTACCAGAACGGGTTGAAGTTCCTCGACATCGGCGAGCGAGTGAAATACGGGACCGGCATCTTCGACATCGCAGCCGAACAGGTCGACGAACTCGCCGAAGAGAGCGGCGAACTCGCGTTGATGAGCGTGCTCGAGCACGGGCAGAACGTCCTCCTGTACAAATCCCACGGCGCCGACGCGATTCAGACGTCACACGAGATCGGGCTCCGAGAGCCACTGCACTGCAGCGGCCTCGGCAAGGCGATTCTCTCGGAGCTTCCCCGTGAACGGGTCGAACGAATCGTCGACGAACACGGACTTCCGGCGTTCACCGAGCACACGATTACCGACCGTGAAGACCTGTTCGGGGAACTCGACCGAACCCGCGAGCGAGGATATGCTATCGACGACCAGGAGGCGAAACCAGGCATCCGGTGTATCGCGGCACCGGTCGTCATCGAGGAACGCGGCCTGTACGGTGCGGTCAGCGTCACGGCACCGCAGAGCCGGATGAAAGGCGACCGGTTCGAAGAGTCACTGCCCGAGTTGGTCACCGGTGCGGCGAACGTCATCGAGGTGAACGCCATCTACGTCTGACCGGCGTCGAGGGTAACGAACGCCTCAGACGGCCTGTTCGACGAGTCGCGTGTCCTCGCCGAGCACGTTCGTCTCCGTCTCGGCGTCGAACAGGTGTACGTCGGACTCGTCGAACGTCAGGAGCGTCGTGTCACCGGGGTCGGGTCGCACGTCGGCGGACGCCCGGACCGTACACTCCTGGCCAGCGAGGGTGACGTAGAGGTAGTTGTCAGAGCCGACCGGTTCGACGACGTCCACCCGCGTCTCGACGGTGTTCGGCCCGGGTTCGGTGGCGATTCTGATGTCCTCGGGCCGGATGCCGAGGACCAGTTCGCGGCCGGTCGTGTTCGCCCGAACGGTCTCGACCAGGTCGTCGGAGAGTTCGTACTCGAATCCCTCCCCGACGAGCGTCGTTCCGTCGAGGCGGACGTCGAACAGGTTCATCGCAGGACTGCCGATGAAGTCGGCGACGAACAGGTTCGCAGGGTGGTTGTAAATCTCGTCCGGGGTGCCGACCTGCTGAATCGTCCCGTTGGCGATGATGACGATGCGGTCGGACATCGTCATCGCTTCCTCCTGGTCGTGCGTGACGTAGAGCGTCGTCGTGTCGAGTTCCTCCTGGATGCGCTGGAGTTCGGTGCGCATGTGCATCTTCAGCTTCGCGTCCAGGTTCGACAGGGGCTCGTCCATCAGGAACACCTCGGGCTCACGGACGATGGCTCGGCCCGTCGCGACCCGCTGTTGCTGGCCACCCGAGAGGTTGGCCGGCTTCTTCTCGAGGTGGTCGCTGATTTCGAGCATCTCCGCGGCCTCCGTGACGCGGCGACTGATCTCGTCGCTGGAGAGGTCCGTCGTCAGGCGGAGCCCGTAGGACATGTTCTCGCGGACGGTCATGTGGGGGTACAGCGCGTAGTTCTGGAACACCATCGCGATACCCCGGTCGCGCGGATGCACGTCGTTGATCACGCGGTCTCCGATGAGAATCTCCCCCTCACTGATGCTCTCGAGCCCCGCTACCATCCGGAGGACGGTAGACTTGCCCGACCCGGAGGGACCGAGGACGGAGACGAACTCCCCGTCCTGGATCTCCAAGTCCACGTTTTCGACGGCGAGGACATCGCCGTACATCTTCTTGACGTCTCTGAACGTGACTCCGCTCATGGTCAACCGACTGCATGTGTCTTGAGGAAACGTATATAATTTTTCATCGTAAACGTTTCGGCCACGCCGATGCGTCGGCCGAGAGCGCGTCACGCGTGCGACCGAGGCGAACGAGCGACGCAGAGTCGACGCGACCCCCGTTCACCAACAACAACAATTATATATTATAGTCTGGAAACGAGTGTACGATGGCTCGCAAGCAGAGCGACTCTTCGGCGACTAGGCGCAGGTTCATCAAAGCGGCTGGTGCAGCGGGCATCGCTGGACTGGCAGGGTGTACCGGTGGTGGTGGTGGCGGCGGTGACTCCGGTTCCGGCGGCACCTCCGGTACCTCCGCGGGCAGTTCCGGTTCCGGGACGACGACCATCCAGTTCTGGACGCTGTTCGCCGGTGGGGACGGCGAGGCGATGAAGGCGATGGTCGACCAGTTCAACTCCGAACACGACTCGGTTCAGGTCAAGCGCCAGCGCCAGCCGTTCGCCGAGTACTACGACAAACTGTTCACCGCGATGACCGGCGGGAACGCGCCCGACCTCGCGGTGTTCCACACGACGGAACTCCAGCGGTTCGTCGAGGCGATGCAGCCGCTCGGTGACCTGCTCTCGGACGGCGCGAGCGACGAGTACGTTTCGTCCATCTGGGGGGAGACGGAGTTCGAGGGGTCGCGCGTCGCGCTCCCGCTCGACACCCACCCCAACGGCCTCTACTTCAACAAGGACATCTTCGAGGAGGCAGGCCTCGACCCCGAGAGCCCACCGACGTCGTTCTCGGAGCTGCAGGAGGCGGCGAACGCCATCGCATCGGAGACGGACAAGCTGGCGTTCAGCCCGGACCCGTACAACCGGTTCCAGGTCCGGCAGTTCATCGCGTGGCTCCGCGGACGAGGCGGGGCGTTCCTCAACGACGACAAGACCAGCGCGGAGTTCGGCGGCGAACACGGCCAGGCACTCGGCGAGTTCTACGGCAACATCACCGGAGAGTGGGGCTGGGACCAGGCGGACGCGACGGAGAACCGCGGGACGAAGGCCTTCCGGTCGGGCGACATGGCGATGACGATCAACGGGACCTGGTACTTCGGCGTCCTCCAGCAGCAGGACTTCGAGTGGGGCATGACCCAGCCGTTCGTCGGCCCCGAACAGGACACCGACCTCACGTGGGCCAACAGCCACACGCTCGGCGTCCCGGCCGGGTCGGACAAGGCCCAGGCGGCCGCCGAAGTGGCCGAGTGGCTCACCCAGAACAGCCTCACGTGGGGCACGGACGCCGGTCACCTCCCGGCGGCCGCGAGCGTCCTCGACTCCGACGAACTCCGGTCGGCGACGGTCTGGGAGAAGACCCTCTCGACGTTCAGCGAGATGGCACAGAACGGGTCCCTCGCCTACATGCCGAGCACGGAGAACAACCAAGACTACCAGCGACCGGTCAACAAGGCGCTCCAGCAGGTCTACTCCGGTCAGGCGGAGGCCGCAGACGCCATCCCGTCGGCCGCAGAGCAGGTCACGAGCAACCTCCAGGGATGACAGCCCATGGCAACTGAAGACCGAATCTCGTTCAGAGGGCGACTCCAGTCGGTCGACCTCAGCGACTCCGAGACGCGCGACGGCATCCTGTTCGCACTGCCGTATCTCGCGCTCTTCTCGGTGTTCCTGCTCTACCCGTTGGTGAAGGGCTTCTACATGAGTCTCTTCGACTGGAACGCGTTCGCGCCGTCACAGTCGGAGTTCATCCTCTTCGAGAACTACACGCGGATGCTGAGCGACCCGGTGTTCTGGACGTCGGTCCGGGCGACGGTCGTGTTCGTCGTCCTGACCGTGCCGACGCTCGTCGTCTTGGGGTTGGCGCTGGCACTCGGCGTCAACCGTGACGTCAAGGGCAAGCGAGTCCTGCGGACGGTGTTCTTCAGCCCGTACGTGCTGACCGTCTCGGTCGTCTCGCTCATCTGGGCGGAACTGTACGCCCCCCAGTACGGTGCGGTCAACTACTACGTCGGGTTCCTCGTGCAGAACCCGCCGTCGTGGTTGAACTCGTTCACCTGGGCGATGCCCGCTATCGCGCTCGCGACGATCTGGTGGACGGTCGGCTTCAACTTCGTCATCCTGCTCGCGGCCCGTCAGAGCGTTCCCGAACGACTGTACGAGGCCGCGAAGATCGACGGCGCGAGTTCCTGGCGCGCGTTCAAGGATATCACGCTCCCGCAGATGCGGTCGGCCATCGTCTTCGTCACCACCGTCCAGTTCATCTGGTCGTTCCAGGTGTTCGGGCAGGCGTACATCATGACTAACGGTGGTCCGGGCGAGTCGACCCAGACGCTCGTGATGTACCTCTTCCGGATGGCGTTCAACGAAGGACAGTTCGGCTACGCGGCCGCAGTCGGCTACTTCCTGTTCTTCGTCCTGGTGGCCGTGTCGCTCGGGAACTACTACTTCGTCAGCGGAGGTGACACCACATGAGCACCGTCAGTTCGAGGCACCTGTCCGAGCGGGTTCGGTCGATTGGCGTCTACGCCGCACTGTACGGGGCGGCGGCACTCTTCCTCGTGCCGTACGCCTACATGGTGTCGACGTCGGTGAAGCCGGAGCAGTACACCTTCACGAACACCCCGTACTGGATTCCACCGGAGATCACGTTCCGCTGGTACGAGGCCGTCCTCTCGGGAGCGCCGATGGTCCAGTGGGGTATCAACACGTTCATCATCGCGGCGACGACGACGGTCCTCGTGGTCGTCCTCGACTCGATGATCGCGTTCTCGCTGACGAAACTCGACTGGCCGGGCAAGCGCATCGTGTTCACCGTCATCGTCGCCTCGTTCATGGTGCCGGTGTTCGCGAACATGGTGCCGCTGTACACCATCATCACCGACTTCGGGCTCATCAACAACCCCCTGGCGGTCATCCTGCCGTTCAGTGCGATGCCCATCGGCGTGTTCCTGTTCACGCAGTTCTTCAACGACCTGCCGGACTCGGTCATCGAGGCTGCGAAACTCGACGGCTTCTCGACGTTCCAGATATACTACAAGATAGTGCTGCCGCTGATGAAGCCGGCCATCGCCGCGCTGTCGCTGTACACGTTCGTCTACACGTGGAACCAGTTCCTGTGGCCGCTCATCGTGCTGCAGGGCCAGGAGAAGTTCACCCTCCCGGTCGGCATCGTCACGATGCAACCGACGCAGGTGTTCCAGCCGGGCGCGGAGATGGCGGGGACCTTCCTCGCGGTCCTCCCGCTGTTCGTCGTCTTCCTCGTCCTGCAGGAACACCTCGTGAACGCCGTGCAGATGCAGGGGACGACCGGATAATGTCCGGTAGCACCCCCGCGTCGGACGCCGCCCGCGTCGTCGACGCGGACGACGACCGATTCGACCACGGTGGCTCCCGTCGTGGCGTCACCGACCCGGAAGCGTCGGTGTTCCGCCGCGGCAACGGGACCGGTCGGTTCGGTAACGGCCACGGCGAGGACGACGGGAAGGAGAACGCGAACGCGTTCGTCACCACGCTGAAGTTCGTCTATCGGCACAGTACGGCGCTCGTCCCGGTGAGCCTCGTCTGGGTGCTCTGTTCACTCCCGCTCGTGACCGTCGGCCCGGCCAGTCTGGGGGTGTACTCGGTGGTACTGTCGCTCCGCGAGACCGGACGCGTCGACCGGACACACGTCGTCGAGACGGTTCGTACGAACCTCGTGCCCGCGACCCTGCTCGGGTTCCTTCCGGTGACGTTCGTGGGCATCGCGTCGCTGTACGTCGTCAGCGGACTGGCGACTGGGTTCGTCGGGACGGCACTCACCGCCGTCGCGCTGTACGGCGGACTGTACGTCGGAGTACTGTTGGTTCCGACGTTCGTTTCGATAGCCAGCGGCGTCGAACCCCGGACGGCGCTCCGCGAGTCGTACGTGTGGCTCGCGGGGTCACCGGCGACCGGTCTGCAACTGCTGCTCGTGACGGCCGTCCTCTTCGTGGCGACGCTCGGTCTCAGCATCGGGTTCGTCCTGCTGTTCGCAGGTATCACGACTGCCTATCACGTCGAAGTCGTCGTCCGCACGACCGCCGAAGACGGGACGCTCCCGAGTCTCGCCGCAGAGCTTCGATGAGGTCGGCGCCGACACGAACCGTTCGACCGGGTCGCACCGGGGCGGACAGTCGGAGCCGTCGCGATTTGAACAGTCAAAAAGACGATTTGAACCCATGAAAAGATTCATACGACGAATGCGAGAACACATCCGATACGCAGTGATAAAATGAGCATCGAACAACACCAGTCCGCAGCGACGCAACGAGCGTCACGTTCGCTCTCCGGGACGTGGACGCTCCGTCTCGACCCCGACGACGTCGGTGTCGAGGAGGGGTGGACCGCGAGCGACGCTGACTGGGGCAGTGACGACTGTCTGTCGGTCGAAGTTCCACACGCCTGGCAGGAGCACCAGACCTGCCGGGACTACACCGGGGTCGCCTGGTACCGGCGACGGGTGACAGTCGACGACGTCTCGGACGACTCCGTGGCGCTCCTCCGGTTCGGGGCCGTCGACTACGAGACGACCGTGTGGGTCAACGGCGTCGAGTGCGGTTCGAACCGCGGTGGCTACCTCCCGTTCGAGGTGGAGGTCACCGAGGCGCTCGAGCCGGGAGAGAACGTCGTGACGCTCCGGGTCGACGACCCCGAGGACATCGACGAGATTCCACACGGCAAGCAGGGTGACCCCTGGTACACCCGGGTCAGCGGTGTCTGGCAGGACGTCTCCCTCGAGACGCGGCCGGAGACGCACGTCGACGACGTTCGCGTGACGCCGGACCTCGACGACGACACCGCGACGGTCGACGTCGACGTGGCCGGGTGGGACTCGTCGGCCGCCGAGGCGCTCGCCGTTCGCGTCCGGGTCGAGCGCGACGACGAAGCCGTCGTCACCTCCGACCCCGTCGCAGTCACGACCGACGAACACGACCCGACCGCGGGTCACACCACCACCACGGTCAGTCTCGACGACCCGGCGTACTGGCACCCCGACGACCCCGTCCTGTACGACGTCGTGGTCGACCTCGTCGACGAGAGCGGGAACGCGGTCGATACGTACCAGGACTACTTCGGGATGCGCTCGGTCTCCTTCGCGGGACGTCGACTCTACCTGAACGGCGAACCGCTGTTCATCCGTGGTGCGCTCGACCAGGGCTACTACCCGAAGACGCTGTACCGCCCCTTCGAGGACGACCTGTTCGAGCGTGAGATACAGACGGCGAAGGAACTCGGGTTCAACCTCCTCCGCAAACACATCAAACCCGCTCACCCGGCCTGGCTCGAGGCGGCAGACCGCCTCGGAATCCTCGTCTGGGAGGAGGTCGCGAACCCCGGCCGGTACACCGAACGGTCGAAGCGCGAGGTACGCGAACAGGCCCGCGGACTCGTCGAGCGCGACTACAACCGCCCGTCGGTCGTCGCCTGGAGTCTCTACAACGAGGAGTGGGGCATCGGCCATCACCACGAGGAGACGTACGTCTGGGACGACCCCGAGAAACAGGAGACGCTCGGTCACCTCTACGAGGAGGCGACCGAGTGGGACCCGACGCGCCTCGTCTGTGACAACTCCGGCTGGGCGCACGTCGCCACCGACATCAACGACTACCCCCGGTACTTCGCGAGTCCGGACCGCTCGGCCGAGTGGGCCGCCGACCTCGACCACATCCTCGCTCACCCCCACGAGAACTACGCGGCCGAGTGGACCGACCCCCACGAGACGCCCATCGTCGTCTCGGAGTTCGGGACGTGGGGGCTGTGTGACACCGACCGCCTCCGCGACCGGTACGACGGGAACCCGCCGTGGTTCTACCACCCGTTCCTCGTCCCCGAAGAGTTCCGCGGCGGCGACCTGGACAGCCACCACCTCCACCTCGAGTCGGGCGTCAGACGGTCACCCGCCGGCTTCGACGAACGATACGCGGACACCGCACTCCCCGAGATGTTCGGCGACTTCAGCGAGGCCGTCGAGACGTGGCAGTGGCGCGAGTTCGTCTCGCTGAAGGACCAGATCGAGGAACTCAGACGACGCGACGGACTCGCCGGCTACGTCGTCACGGAGTGGACCGACATCGAGTGGGAGTTCAACGGCATCCTCGACTACCTGCGCGAAGAGAAGGTCTTCCACGACCGCTTCGCGGAGATAAACGGGGCGCTCTGTGTCACGGCGGAACCGGACTCGCACGTCGGCTGGGCGGGCGAACCGTTCGCCGTCGACCTCAGCGTCGTGAACGACACCGGGACGGGTGGGCCGGCGACGGTGGAGTGGACCGTCCGCGACGGCGAACAGGTCGTCGACAGCGGCGTCGAAGAACACACGCTCGAGTCGTTCGGGCGGACGGACCTCGGGACCGTCTCGTTCGTTCCCGAGGCTCCGGACGGGCCGAGACGGCTCACCGTGGAGCTAGCCGTCGACAGCGAGGCCGGCACCACCACCAACCGCGAACACGTGGTGGTCGCACCGCGGGCGCTCCCCGAACAGCAGGCCGTCAGCCTGTTCGTCGGTGACGACGCGCTCGCCGAGCGACTCCGTGGGGCGCGGTACTCGCTCGTCGACGACATCGACGAGGCGGACGTCGCAGTGGTCACCCACGTCGGCGACCACGTGGGCGAGTTCGTCGAACACGGCGCGGCGGTACTGCTCCTCCCGTCCGGGGGAGAGTTCCACCCGCGAACGAACCTGTTCAGCTACCACGAACTCCCGCCGGGTGAGAACTGGAACCTCGCGTCGGCGATGTACGCCCACGACAGTCCGTTCCTGGCCGACCTCACCGGCGGGAAACGGCTCGGCTGGGCGTTCGAGGGAATCTTCCCAAACGCCGTGGCGACCGACCTCCACCGCGACTCCGACGAGATTCACGTCGGCTACATCGAAGGGTGGATGGCCAACTGGGGCTCGCCGCTCGCGTTCCGCCGAATCGGTGACGGAACGGCCTGCACCTGCACGTTCCCCATCGGACGGGAGTACGGCGAACACGCGGTTGCGACAGTGCTGTTCGACCGACTCGTCGCCGACCTCGCGACGCGGGGGCCCGAACGGGACTGACGACCCATGCCGCGAATCACCGACTACGAACTGTACGAGGTGCCGCCACGCTGGCTGTTCCTCCGCGTCGAGACGAGCGACGGCCGCGTCGGCTGGGGCGAACCCGTCGTCGAGGGGCGCGCCCACACCGTCCGGGCCGCCGTCGAGGAGTTGATGGAGACGACCCTCCTCGGCGAGGACCCACACCCCGTCGCGGCTCACTGGCAGACGATGTACCGCGGCGGCTTCTACCGCGGTGGTCCCGTCCTGATGAGCGCCATCGCCGGCATCGACCAGGCGCTCTGGGACCTGCGAGGGAAGGCGTTCGACGCGCCCGTCTACGAACTCCTCGGGGGTCCCGTTCGAGAGCGGATGCGGGTGTACCAGTGGGTCGGTGGTGACCGTCCGGCAGCCGTCGGTGACGCGGCACGCGAGAAGGTCGACCAGGGGTTCTCCGCGCTCAAGATGAACGCGACACCGGAGTTCCGGCGGGTCGAGAACCCCGCCGCCGTCGATGCGGCCGTCGACCGCATCCGTGAGGTTCGCGAGCGGGTCGGGCCCGAAGTCGACGTCGGCGTCGACTTCCACGGTCGGGTCGCGAAGTCGATGGCGAAGCGTCTCGCGACGAAGCTCGAACCGTTCGACCCGATGTTCGTCGAGGAACCGGTGCTGCCGGAACACAACGAGGCTCTCTCGGAGGTGGCCACGCACACCTCGACGCCCATCGCGACGGGCGAACGCATGTTCTCGCGGTGGGAGTTCAAGGAGGTGTTCGAGCAGGGCGTCGTCGACGTCGTCCAGCCCGACCTCTCACACGCGGGCGGGATCACCGAGGTGAAGAAGATCGCCGACATGGCCGAGGCGTACGACGTGGCGCTCGCGCCGCACTGCCCGCTCGGCCCCATCGCGCTGGCCGCCTGTCTGCAGGTCGACGCAGTCTGTCAGAACGCGCTCGTCCAGGAGCAGAGCCTCGGCATCCACTACAATCGGGGGAGCGACGTGCTGGACTACCTCGCCGACCCTGCAGTCTTCGACTACCACGACGGGTACGTCGACTTGCCGGACCGACCCGGTCTGGGCATCGAACTCGACGAGGACGTCGTCGAAGCGCGCGCGGGAGACGTCGACTGGCACAACCCCGTCTGGCGACACGACGACGGGAGCGTCGCCGAGTGGTAGTGGGGGGCGCGAGACGAACCGTCCCCCGAGAGGACAGGCGGACGACGCGCCGACCACCCCGAACCGCACGCCGAACACAGCCGTCACGAGAACACGAGAACGACCATGACCGAACGCGACAGATGGACCGAAGAACAGGCCTGGGACTGGTATCGAGAGAAAGAGTGGCCCGTCGGGTGTAACTACCTCCCCTCCACGGCGGTCAATCCGACCGAGATGTGGCGGGCGGAGACGTTCGACCCCGGGACCATCGACAGGGAACTCGGCTGGGCCGCCGACTGGGGGATGAACTCCGTCCGGGTCTTCCTGCAGTATCTCGTCTGGAAAGACGACCCCGAGGGTCTCGAACGGCGCATGGAGCGCTTCCTGGAGATCGCCGACAGCCACGGCATCTCGACGATGTTCGTCCTCTTCGACGACGTCGGCTTCTCGGGCGACGAGCCGTATCTCGGCCCGCAGAAAGAGCCCATCCCGGGGACGCACAACAGCCAGTGGACGCCGAGTCCGGGCCACGAGCGCGTCGTCGACCGCTCGACCTGGACGGACCTCGCGGCGTACGTCCGCGACGTCATCCGACGCTTCCGCGGCGACGAGCGCGTCTTCTGCTGGGACACCTACAACGAACCCGGCAACAGCAAGATGGACGAACAGTCGAACCCGCTCCTGCGTGAGTCGTTCACCTGGGCGCGCGAGGCCGACCCCATCCACCCCATCACGGCGGGGGTGAACTGGGACCCGAACCGAACCGAACAGAACCGCATCGGCAGCGAGGAGGCAGACGTCGTGTCGTTCCACGACTACAGCGACTTCGCGTTCACCAGACACCGTGTCGAGTCCCTCCAGGAGGAGTGGGGTCGTCCGCTCCTCTGTACGGAGTGGCTGGCCCGGACCCGCGACAACCTGGCCGAGACGCACCTCCCGTACTTCAAGCGGGAGGGAATCGGCTGTTACACCTGGGGCTTCGTCAACGGGAAGCTCCAGACGCACCTCCCGTGGAGTACGGCGCAGACGTCCATCGCCGAGGCGATCGAGGACGAGGACACCGACACGTGGTTCCACGACCTCGTCCACGACGACGGAACCCCGTATCGGCAGGGGGAGTACGAGACGTTCCAGCGGTACGTCGTCGGAGACGAGACACCACCCTCCCTCGAGGAGGTCGCCGAACGGGCACCGGGAGTCGACGCCGAATCGCTCGACGCCGATGTCGACCGTTCCGGCGACGACCGGCCGGAACCCTCTCACAGGTGAATCGGGATGAGCGAACCAGGGACGGACAGACGCTTCGCAGGGAGCACCGCACTCGTCACCGGTTCGACTCGCGGTATCGGTGCGGGAATCGCCCGCCGGTTCGTCGACGAGGGAGCGAACGTCGTCATCACGGGGCGGTCGGTCGACGAGGGGGAAGCCATCGCCAGCGAACTCTCGGCCCGGGCGACAGCCGCCGGAACAGACGGCGACGCACACTTCGTCCGGGCGGACGTGCGCGACCCCGACGACATCGAAGCGCTGGTCCGGGCGACTGCCGACACCTACGGTGGAATCGACGTCCTCGTCAACAACGCAGGGGTCCAGACGGAGACGACGGCGACGGACGCAGCCATGGACGACTGGGAGTTCGTCCTCGAGACGGACTTCCGCTCGTTCTGGCTGTGTGCCAAGCACGCGGTCGAACACATGTCCGAGGGTGGCTCGATCGTCAACATGTCCTCGAACCACGCGTTCTCGACGATGCCCGGACTGTTCCCGTACAACGCCGTGAAGGCCGGAATCAACGGGATGACTCGCGCGATGGCGCTCGAACTCGGCCCGCACGGCATCCGCGTCAACACTGTCAATCCCGGCTGGGTCGAGGTCGAACGGACCAGAGAGGAACTCTCCGACGACGAACGACAGCGCGTCGAAGAGCTCCACCCCCTCGGGAGACTCGGCACACGAGCGGACGTCGCCGGTACGGTCGCGTTCCTCGCGAGCGACGACGCCGCGTTCGTCACCGGGACCAGCGTCCTCGTCGACGGCGGACGGTCCGCAGTGATGCAGGACCACACGTTCGTGGAGTACGCCGAATCGGTTCGCACCGGCGACAGACGGGAGCCGCCGGCACCGAACACTGACTGACCGCGGGTCGGCGTTCGCTCACTCGGACCGGTGACGGGACTGGCGTGGCGCGCACCGTCCGGTCTCCGCGTGGCGACGCCTACCGAGAGCTGCCCCCCGTGGCGAGAACGCGCCGGCGAACGCGTCACCTACAGGATAGAGCGAGACAGGACCACTGGAGCGGGGTCGAAAGGGAGGATTAATCCGCTGGGTCGTCGAGGAACGGGTGATGACAGCAGCCGAGCAGAAAATCCGAGAGACGGGTATCGTCGCCATCCTGCGGGGGTTCGACGAGAGGCGTTCGTTCGCGACGACGGGAGCGTTGGTCCGGGGAGGGGTCAGAGCGGTCGAGATTACCGCGAACACCAGCGGGTTTCGAGAAACCCTGGAAACCGTCGCGGAATCGTACGCCAGCGCGGAGGTCACCATCGGAGCGGGGACCGTGCTGGACGCCGAGACAGCGCGCGTGGCCATCACGTCCGGTGCCGAGTTCCTGGTCACGCCGACGTTCGACAGCGGGGTCGTGGAAACCGGGAACCGCTACGGCGTCCCGGTGCTGACGGGCGTGGCGACGCCGACTGAGGCGCTGGCGGCGTACGAGGCTGGCGCGGCGATGTGCAAACTCTTCCCGGCGAGGTCACTGGGACCGGGGTTCGTCTCCGCAGTGAGGGGACCGCTCTCCCAGATTCCGCTCGTCCCCACGGGCGGCGTCTCCCGCGAGAACACTCCCGCGTTCTTCGAGGCGGGGGCAGTCGCACTCGGAATCGGGAGTTCCATCGCCCCCACCGACGCCGTCAAAGCGGGCGACGCCGAGGAGTTAGAACGGCGTGCAGCGGAGTTCCGGACGATCGCCGAGACGCACAGACACGCGTCGGAGTGAGTGACGCACCACGCTCGGAGACGCTGCTGGTCAACTGAGCGGACCGTATCGACGACTGGGCTCTCACGGTGACGGAGGGACACCCGTCTCCGAGAACGGGGATGGAGCGTTGGTCAGTCCGCGGTCCGTCAGCGCCACGCCGTCCACCCTCGCTGCAACCGTGTCGAAGGCGAGACACAGCAGGATTTTTCGATAAAAGTGATTGAATTTACCACTACGCCGTATCGAGTTTTCAGGTGTAGTTCCGAATTCTACGCTGATATTCGACTATTTTTCAGTGGAATATCCACTAATAGTGGCTTTCAGACCAGATAAGATAACTCGTCGTTCGTAGCCACATTCAATTTCCAAGGTCGAATACGAGTAGTTCTGTCCGAGTCTCCGTCTCGAACGGTGGCTGTCGAACAGTCAGTCACGGTGGCTGACGACCGTGGCGACCCGTTCAGGCGGTCACCACGCCCAGCAACCGAACCACGCCGAAGAGCGTCGCCACCGCCGCAACCGTCGTCGCGAGGATGGTCGCCGAAGCGAGGTCACCGTCGCCGCCGAGTTCGCTCGAGTAGATGTACGTCGAGACGGCCGTCGGCATCGCGAGCATGAGGACGCCAGCGCGGAGCGTCGTCGGCGAGGCGGCGAGGACAGTGAACACCGCCAGCGCGACGACCGGCATGACGAGGAGTTTCACCGCCGCGACGGCGCCGACCGTAGGTGGCTCGACGAGGCCGTTCTCGGACGTGAGCGACGCCCCGACGGCGAGGAGTGCGATGGGGAGCGCGAACGCGCCGACGGTCCCGAGGACGTCGCGGGCGAGTCCCGGGAGTCGGACGCCGACGGCGGCCCCGACCAGGCCGGCGAGGAGTGCGACGAGCACGGGGTTCCGGGCGACGCCGCGCAGTTCCTCGACGACGTCCGCCTCCGCCGTGGTGATGTGTGTCAGCAGGGCGACGGTGAGCGTCACCTGGAGGAGCGACCCGATGCCGAGGACGACGCTCGCCTTCGCGGTCGTGATCCCGCCGAACGTCGCCGCGACGAACGGCAGGCCGAGGAAGCCCATGTTGCAGTGGTACGACTGCACGACGGCGACGCCGCGCCGAGCAGGGTTGGCCCGCCCACGGTGGACGAGCCAGCCCACCCCGGCCACGGCGAGGAGGACCGCCGCGACGCCGACGACGAGTTGCCAGACGAGCACCTCCGAGAGGGACCGGCCGACCGTCGACACGAAGACGAGCGCCGGGAGCGCGACGTAGAACGCGGCCGAGGTGAGCGCGTCGCGACGACTCGGCGTGAGGAGTCCGACCGCCCGCGCACCAGCGCCGACGGCGAGAAGGACGAGCATGGAGCCGAGTTGTGTCGCGACGCTCACGTGCCGCCGCTTCCGCGAGCGGAGACATGGACGTTGCGGTCTCGGCTCAGTCGCTCTCCGCGAGGAGAGTGCGTGCGAGCCAGTCGAACAACCCCCGCCGGAACCGCGCCTCGGCGCGACGCGAGAAGCGGTGTCCCTCCCTCGCGAAGACCTGGAGCGACACGTCGACGTCGAACGACGCCGTCGCGTCCAGGCTGTCGCGCAGGGGAACCGAGTCGTCGGCGGCGCCGTGAAAGAGCGCCACCGGAACCGAGAGGTCGGCGGTCACGTCGTCGAACGCGTACCGCTCGAAGTCCGCGAAGAACCGTCCGTCGACCGTGTGGCCGGTGTCGTAGGTGAACTGCCCCTCGCGCTCGACGACGCCCCGCAGGTGGTCGAACGCGCGGTTGTAGGTCAGCGGCGCCCGGCCCGCGATGGCCCGTACCTGCCCACCGACGTCGTCGGCGTCGGCGTCGAATCCGACCGTCGCGTGGAACGCCGTCTTCGCCCCGAAACTCGACCCGACCAGCGCGTACGACGGCGCGTCGAAGTGGTCGAGCACGGCGCGGAGGTCCACGATTTTCGAGGAGAGCGTCTGGTCGACGAACGCCCCCTCCGAGTCGCCACAGCCACGGAAGTCGAAGCGAACCGCGTGGTACCCCTCGTCGACGGCGCGGCGGCACCGCTCCGCGTAGCTCCCGGACTTGTCGCTGACGAAGCCGTGGCAGAAGACGAGCCACGTGTCGCTCGTCGGAGCGTCGGGCGGGTGGTGGACGGCCACGAGCGTCTCGCCGTCGTCGGTCGTGATGGTGTGTGCGGTGGGCATCTCCCTGTCCGTCCGTGCGGGTCGTGTGGAGTCGGTATCAGGCCGTCGGTAGTCGGTCGGGACGGTCTGGTCGGTGCGGCGCTCCGAAGCGAGCCGACAGAGCGACGAGCCGGGGATCACCGGGCCATGCGGCGGTATCAACACCGAGAGTCGCGAGGGAGCGTTTTTCACGACGGCCGTGACAGCGCCAGTATGGCCTACACGACTGTCGCGTTCGTCGGTGCGACTGGCGGAGCGGGGACGACCCGGACGGCGCTCGAAGCCGCCGTCGCACTCGGGGCCGACGGCGCGGACGTGGCCGTTCTCGACGCGGCCTACGCCACGCAGGGACTCGGCGATTACCTCCCGGGACGACTCGACCCGGACCTCACGACGCTCGTGACCGACCGACCGGACGACCCGCTGGCGGTCGGGTTCGTCGAAGTCGACGTCGAGACGCCGGGAGCGGTCGTCTGCTGTCCCGCGGACGCACCGTTCGAACGGCTCGCCCGCGCGAAGACTGTCGACGCCGCCCGGGCGTTCGAGCGTCGAATCGAGGAAGCGGCGGCGACAGCCGACCACGTCCTCGTAGACGTCCCACCGGTCGCCGCGAACCAGGCGCTCGCCGCGACGACGGCCTGCGAACGGGTCTGTCTCGTCTCGCCCGGCAGTGACCGCGGTGCCGACGCGACGAACCGCCTCCGCGAGCGAATCGCGGACGTCGGGGCGGCAGTCGACGTCGTCGCAGTCGTCGGCGGGAGCGACGACCGAGAGACGGCGGACGTCGTCGTCCCGTCGACGGACGCAGCGTTCGCGGGCGTGCTCTCGGAGGAGCGGTACGGGCGAGCGGTCGCCGACCTCGCGTCGCGACTCGTCGACCGTGAGGTGGCGAGCGTCGGCGGGTCGGGAGGGCTCTTCGGCGGCGTCGCTGACCGCGTTCGGCGGTAGTCGTCGGACGCGTCTGTCCGGGGACCGGCCCGTTCAGACGAGGTCGGTGGCATCGGTCATCGTCTCCGCGAGGGCCTCGCGCTTCGTGACGCTCGCGTTGCCCGCCGGAGTCAGCGCCGCCTCGGCCGCTTCGACGAGTCCGACGACGGGGTCGTGTGCTTCGACGTAGGCGGCGAGGGCGAACTCCGTCGGCGTCGCGCCGGTGAGCGTGACCGCGTCCGCACGCGAGACGTCGCCCGCGAGCCAGTCGCGGACGACGTCGCGACCGACCGGGCCGAGCGGCGAGACGCCCGCCTCACCACAGAGGTGGAGCGTCTTCGCAGCCGTCATCGGTGCGACGCCGGCGGCCCGGGCGACGTCGCCGACGCTCGTTCCGCTCGCGTACCGGTCGAGAACGGTCGCCGCAGCCTCCGGCGGACACGGGAGGACGTCCGCGTGCGACGCGAGCCTGTCGGCGAGGTCCATCTCGGTCCCGTCGACGGTCGGGACACCCCGCTCGCGCTGCTTCGTCGTGACCTCGATGCCGGCGGCGATGTCCGACAGCGTCATGCGACTCACTCTCGTGCTATCGGTATTAAATTCACGGATTCGATACTACGACACAGGGGGGACGTACCGGTCACCGGTACGTCCGAGCGGCGCGCGAGGACGCTCGGCGGCCGTTCTCTCACCTGTTTAAATATCCCATCGCGACCGATATTCGAATATGAGCACGAGAAACCAGACGGGATGCCCCGAATGCGACGGCCGGCTCGACACGGACGCGACCGAGACGGTCTGCGCGGAGTGTGGACTGGTCGTGGCGGCAGACCACATCGACCACGGTCCGGAGTGGCGGTCCTTCGCGGACGGCCCCTCGCGCGAGCGGACCGGCGCTCCGCTGACGCGTTCGCGACACGACCGCGGCCTCTCGACCGAGATCGGCCGGTCGACGCGGGTCAAGGGGCGGAAGCGGCGGCAGCTGGCCCGGATGCGTGTCCAGCACAACCGCGCGCAGATATCGACGAAGCGCGAGCGAAACCAGGTGTACGTCTTCACCGAGATTCGTCGGGTGACGTCGCGGCTCTCGCTCCCGACGCACATCCGGGAGATGGCGTCGACGCTCTTCCGGTCGGCACAGCGCGAAGACATCGTTCGGGGGCGGTCGCTGGAGGGGTTCGCGGCCGCGTGCGTCTACGCCGCCTGCCGGACCCAGCACGTCTCGCGGACGGTCGAGGAAGTCGTCGCCGAGGCCCGGGCGGACCGCGACGAGTTACGCGCGGCCTACGACGCGCTGAACCGCGACCTCGGACTGCCCACCGGACCGATCGACCCGGTGGAGTACATCCCGCGGTACGCGACGGCGCTCGACGTCGACCCGGCGGTCGAACGGCAGGCCCGCGAGTACGCCGTGGCGTGTCGTGAGCGAGGGCTCGACTCGGGGCGGAACCCCAGCGGCGTCGCCGCGGCCTGTCTGTACACGGCTGCGCGCGACGGCGAGGGAGACGTAACCCAGGCTGAAGCCGCCGACGTCGCCGACGTGACGCCGGTGACCGTCCGGAACACGTACACCGACCTCCGCGACGAGTGAGTGCGGGAGCGAGAAACCGCGAACGCCGGAGGGACCCACGCGTCTCACGCTCCGGTCCCGTCGAACCGTGACGAGCGAGGAGTCGCGCGCGGCCAGGGTGATTGCCACGAGGTCACCGACAGGCCGGAACCAGGAACTCCCGCCCCTCGCCGTCTCCGTCGGGGTCCACGTGTGCGACCACGAGCTCGCTCGGGAGCGAGTCCGTCGCTTCGACCCGAACGGCCTAGTCGTACGCCACACCACCACAGTCGACGTCGCTGGGCGGTGAGGACACGTCCCACCTGGAGAAGATGGAGAGCCGGGCCCGGTCGGTCTCCGTGTCACGAGAGGTCGGGCCGAGCGCTACCGTCCGGCAGCTACTGGTTCTGAGGACGCCGTCGACCGTTGCCGTCGCGGCGTCACAGTCGAAGGTTCCGGTGACCGACTCGGCGGGAAGCCCGCCACTCGCAACGGAGATGGGTTCGACGTCGCTGACGACGACGGTCAGTCCGGACGCTTCTCGACGCGCCGCTGGCTCCGGTGTCCGGACTCCGGTCCCGGAGAGACAGCCGGTCGACGCGGAGGCGACCCAGCCGCCGAGACTCCCGAGGACCACTCGTCGCTTCACACGTCCTCAACTGGCTCGTCTCACAAGGGTCTTCTGCGGCCGCGTTCGATCCCTCACGCTCGAAGACTGAACGCGCGTTCCGGATCGTTCCTGCTCGACGGCCGCTGGTGAGACGCCGAACCGGCGCGGCTGAACGGCCCGCTGTCTCGAACAAACCGGGCGCCACCGACGACCGGTCCCCGTGGTCGGTACACGCCCCGGACTCGGCGGGGGCGACAGCCTCGCACACATCTTCGCCGGCCGGTCCGTGCCGGGTCAGCGACGTGCCGCGTCGACGGCGCCGGCGAGTCGTTCGAACCGGTCGGCGAGCGGGTGTGTCGCGTCGGCTCCAGGCGGGTGGACGGTCTCCAGTGACCGCGCGAGCGCCCCGTCCGTCGGGAGGCACGTGACCGGCGCGCCGAGGAGTCGCTCGAACGTCTCGGCCGTTCGAGAGGAGACGTCGTCGGCGCGGTTGAGGACCACGCTGACGAGACCACAGTCGAGTTCGCGGGCGAGTTCGCGCGTCCGAACCACGTCGGCCGCCGCGAACGGGTCGGGAGTGGTGACGAGGAGGCAGGCGTCGGCGACGGCCAGCGGAACGCCGGCGTCGGAGCGCATGCCCGCCGGGCAATCGACGACGACGTCGCCGTACTCCCGTTCGACGTTCCGGACCACGTCGTCGAAGTGTCGCAGGTCGGCCGCGCGCGCACCGGCGAGCGAGCGGCCACACGGGAGGACGGACACGGTGCCGTGACGGACAGCTTCGAGCGGGCACGCGCGGCCGGCGAGGACGTCGTGGAGGTCCGGGCCGCGTCCGAACGGGAGGTTCGCCATACCGAGATCGGCATCGACGACGACGGCCCGGGTCCCCTCTGCCGACCCGTCGGGGCCAGCGCCGGTGAGTGCGGCGCCGAGGTTGTACGCGACGGTCGACTTGCCGACGCCACCCTTGCCGCCCGCGACGGCGAGAATCACGGTGAATCCTCCAGGTCGGGGACGTCCGCCGCGTCGACACGGTCTGCGAGTTCGCTCGCGCGCGTCGCGATGCGCGAGAGCGCAGCCGCGTCGCCCTCGAGTGTCGACGCGAGCACCGCGACGCCGGGACGACCGCCGAGGGATGCGACGACCGGGGTCGCGTCCTCGACGTCGCCGGTGAGGCGGTCGGCCGTAGCAAGACGCGCCTCGACAGCACGGAACCACGCCGTGACCGTCTCCGGGACGGCCGGCGTCGACGGGTGCGGCGGACTGAGAGCGTGACCGGCATCCGCGCCTCTCTCACCCGGAGCACGCTCGTCGGCACTGCGTCCGTCGGCGTCGGCCGCGACCCGAGCAGGAGGCTCACGGGACTCCGAAACCGCGTCCGACGACGGCGCACAGTCGTGAGCGGAGTCGGAATCGTGGGCGCCGTCGAGTGCCGCGGGCGAGACGACGCTCCGCGGCGGGGCGTGGTCCCCGAGCGAGCGGAGCGCCCGGTCGAGTGGCGCGTCGGCCGCCGCTCCCTCGGCCGGGTCGTCGTCGACTGCGACCGGTGGCGTCTCGGACGGCGCACGACACGCGTATCCGACCGAGACGCGCCCGTCGCCGGGGACCCGACACGTGAGTCCCTCGTCGTCCCAGCCGACCGCCGGGACGCCGCGACGGCGTGGGGGTAGCACCGGGGCGTCGAGACGGTTCTCTATGCGGACCGTGCGCGGCACGGAGAGCGTGTTCGTCACCTGGACCCGCACGAGCGTCGCGTCCTCCGTACGGGAGACGTCCCACTCGACGACGAACGGTCCGGTGCGAATCGAACCGCGGCACTCCACGGTGTCCTCGTCGTCGATGTCGCGGACGGCGGCGTCACAGTCGTGGGGGGGCGGCGGGTCACGCTCCGGCGTTCCCGGGTCCGGCTGTGGCGTCATACGCCACCTGGCCGCCTCCCCGTATATGAATCAGCGGACGCTCACACCCGGATGACGGGCGCGTCGAGACGGGTAGCAGCCTCCGCCGGTGACCCGAAGCGGTCGGCCGACAGGACGAGCGGCGCGTCGACGCGGGCGAGGCGTGCCACGGCGAGGGCGGCGGTCGTCGGGTCGCCCTCGTACGACGCCGGGTCGTTCCCCACTGCGCCGTCGCCGGGGAGTGCCGCCAGCGCCGCGACGAACTCGTCGAACGCCGCGGTGACGAGTTCGTGACGGGCCCGACGGCGGAGGTTCTCGACCCGGTCTGCGAGACGGAGGCGCCGCTGTCTGTGGTCGCGTGCGGACCGGGCGGCCCGTTCGGCCTGCGCGAGGCGTTGCTCGGCGGCGATGCGCTCGGTCTCGACGTCCGTGAGCGCCCCGGCCGTCTCGGCGAGTTCGCGCTCGACGGCCGTCGTGTCGGTACCGACCTCTCTGAACGCCTCGAGCCGCCCCCGGAGCGTCGCGACTCGCTCGGCGAGTCGGCGTTCTCTTGACCCGGTCTCGGCGACGCGTCGCTTCGCCGACGAGAGGTCGACTGCGTCGGGGGCTGACGACGCTGCGACGAGGGCCGAGCGGGCGCGTTCCAGACGGCGGGCCGAGGGTGGCACGTGACCGGTCGAACGGGCGGCGGCGACGAGCGCGTCGTAGAGGGCGAACGAGGGGGCCGGCGGAATCCGGTTCACATGCGCGTGGACCGGTCCAGCGGGTTCACAGTCGACTCGAACGCGCGGCCGATGAGGGGGTGCCGCCCCGGGCGTCGCCGCCGCGGTGACCGCGGCGGTGAGCGCGTCGGTCGGCACTGTCGACCCACGGAGGTCGAGCGCCCGGCCCCGGACGGAGACGTCACCGAACGTCACGGCGACCGTCCCTGGCCGGCGCGGCGGCGCGGGGACGCGTGTCGGAACGAGGCTCACAACTGGCGCTCGCGGAGCGTCGACGGCGACGGATAGTCGGTGTCGCGGACGAACGCGTGGTACGGCGTGCTCGGCGAGTCGCGGCTCTCGTACGCCCGGGCGGCCGCGCGTATCTCGTCGGGGACGTCGGCGAACTCGTTCAGCGGACGGGTCAGTTCGACGTGGACGTCGGCGTCGTGTTTCTCGGCGAGGCGGAGCGCGAGAAACGCACCGTGGTGGGTGTCGTCGAGAAGTGCCGCACGACCGAACCGGCGGACGACAGTCTCCTCGTGGGTGCGACACACGTTGCGGAGTGACGTCCGAGCAGCGCGTGAGTAGGTTACCACGAGCAACACAGCACGCCGAATGCGGAGAGAGGGTCAAAACGTTCGCGGAGTGAGTATCACGACCGATAACGGGTCAGCCGAGCCGGTCGACGGTGACCGCGAGTTCGTCACCCGCGTCGAGGAGGTCCCGGACGCGTGCTTCGGCCTCTTCGGGAGAGGTGGCGACGACGACCAGCCCCTCCGCGCGCTCGTCGCCGCTGGCACGGTAGGCGGCCAGCGCCCCCTCACCGTCGAAGTCGGTCGCGTACGTCCGCAGGACGGTCACCACCTGTCGCTCCGTCGTGGCGAGGTCGGCTTCGCCTCGCTCGAAGGCCCGGAGGGCGTCCTCGATGTTCCGAAGCGCCGAGATGCGGTCCATACCACGAACGTAGCGGAGCGCGCACTAAAACGCTCAGCTTCGAGCGGGGGTCACAGGAGGTGGACCGACACCCGACGTGGGTCGTCACAGCGGGCGAGGCGGTGCGAGTTCGCCGATAGACACCGACCCTGCGGCGGTTCGTGCGCGCGGCCGCAGGACCGAAGGCCGGCCCGGCTACTCGACCTCTACCATCACTTCGGTCGCTTTCACCGCGGCGTCGACTTCGCTGCCGGGTTCGAGACCCAAACGGTCTACCGACCCGCTCGTAACGACGGCCGTGACGGTCTGCCCGCCGTCGAGTTCGACGACGACTTCGGCTACTAGCCTGTGGTTTCGACGCTCTGTACGATACCGGACAGTCGGGTGCGAGCACCGAGATCATGCGCGAGCGGAGGTCGTGAGACGTCGTGACGACGACGTGAGTCGGCCGAACACGTCGCAGTCGGAACGCGGTCGCCTCACGTCGTCCGCAGGTGGTTCTGCTGTGGCTCGTACACCTCGCCCTTGCGCCGGAGTTTCTCGAGTTCGTCCTCTGCTTTCGACCGGTCGAGGCCGAGGTCGGTCTCGGCGCGGTCGAGCACCTCGTCGAGCGGCGCCCCCTCCTCGTACTCGCTCTCGAGTTCCGAGATGAGCCCCTTGAGGTTCTTGATGCGGTCGCGCTGGGTCTTCGACCGCCCCGTCTCGATGACGTCGGCGTCGAACTCCCCGGTCTCGGGGTCGACCCCGATGGCCTCCAGACAGGACCGGACGATGCGGATGACGCGTTCTGCGTCCTCGGCCTCGACGGTGTCGGAGAGCCGAACCCGCGCGGAGGCCTCCGCGAGGCGGACAAGCGCCTCGAGCTTCCGGGCGGTGACGGGGACCGGCGCGTCCTCGTCGGCACCTCTCGCCCGGAGGTCGACGTAGAACTCGCGGATGGCCGCCCGCGCCTCGTCGGTCATCGTCGGGTAGCAGTTCCGCTTCGCGTGGGCGATGTACTTCCGGAGGAGGTCCGGGTCGATTGCCGGTTCGACCTTCTCGGTAGCGGCGTCGACTTCCTCCTGGGTGAAGTTCGAGTTCGTCATCCGCGTCCGCTGGGTGTTCAGCTCGCCCGCGTAGTTCGTCTGCAGGATGTGGTCCGCGAGGTCACCGTCCTTCTCGGGGTCGGGCTGGTCGGTGACCGTGAAGATGAGGTCGAACCGCGAGATGAGCGCCGGCTCCAGGTCTATCTGCTCGCCGATGGGTTCGTACTGGTCGAACCGGCCGTACTTGGGGTTTGCAGCGCCCAGTAACGAGCACCTCGATTTGAGGGTGGCGTTAATTCCTGCCTTCGAGATGGAGATGGAGTTGTGCAGGACGACACCCTGGCTGACGAACGTGTTCGTCGGTTCGACGGTGACGTCGTACACCCACTCCGTGGCGTGGTCGCCCTCGTTCGGAACGGTTTCGACGTTCGTGACGCGGTAGAAGCGCAAGTCACAGCGCTCTTCGAGGGCATCGGCTCGGCGCTCGGCCTCGTCGAGTGCGTCCCGGACGGCCGTTCGTGCCAGTGTCGCCATCCGGGCGCGTTTCGGCTCGTCGTACCCGCCGTTCGCCGCGTAGTGGACGGCACTGGTGGTGAGCTCCTCGACGTGGTCAGCGACTTGCCGGCCCGACCAGTCGATCGACGAACGGATAGCGTCGATATCGGTGTCGGCGGTGGCCGAGAGGTCATCGCGAACCGCGTCGATTCGGTCGCGGATCACCGCGAGTTGGTCCCGAACCGTCTCGACCTGGACGCCGAACCCTTCATCGAGATTCGGCCGGAACTGACCCGTCAGTCTGAGACCGACGAGCGCCCGGAGCGATCTGATCTCCCGCGCGGCGCTGGTCGGGAGCACGTCGTGATGCCGGCGAGTCTCGTTGCTCCGCTCGACGAACGCTTGCGCTTTCTCGTACCGTTCGTCCGCCGGGTCCACGACAGCATCGACGAACCGTTCAGTCGAGTCGCCCATGACGTACGTCTTCCACGAATCCTCCGCGGCGTTGTAGTGGATGCGGGAGGCCACACCGATCTTCGCGAGCGCGTCCGCGTAGTCGTCGGCGAGCCCGCGCGAACTCGTCGAGAAGGCCATCGCCTCGCTCTCGACACCGCCATCGCCGGCGAAGGCGCCGACGAGGAAGCGTCGGATGTGCGCCTCGGAGGCACCGAGGACGCGAGCAGGGATGCGTTTGTCTCGGGCGGTCTCCATCAGTTCAGGGACGTTCCGTTCGAACCAGCGGTAGAGCTTCGTCGACACCCACCGTTTCGTCACCGTCCCGGCGGCGTTGGTCGTGTCGGTGCTCTCCAGCCCGAAGGCGTCGTACATCAACTGATCCATCCGTGCCAGGAGCCGCTCGTCCTGATTCGAGAACCCAATCTCGTGTGACGACCCGGCGTACGAGTGCCCCTCGGCGACGAGAAGGCCCAACGCCTCGGCCAGGTCTTCAGTCAGTTCGGCCGGGAGGTCGACGTCGCGCTCTTTCCCCACGTGCGGTTCGTCGTCGAACTCGACGGCTGCACTCGAGTTCGGAAGCTTCCGCGGGGCCGGGACGAACGCTCCCGCCGCGATGTCACGCGCCTCGACCGTTCCGATCTCGCCACCGGCATCGACGAACATCGGGTGTTCGGGGGTAACGGTGACCGACCGGCCGTTGGAGAACTCGACGCGGACGAACTCGTCGGGTGCCTCGTGACGGCTGATGCGGTCGACCGGGAGTTTCGTCGTCTCGTTGGTCTCGAAATCGACGGAGTGGACGCCGAAATCGTCGACCGGGAGGATCTCGCAGTCGACGCCGTCGAGTACCTCGTCTGACCGTCGGTCCATCTGCTCGTCGACGAACGTGCCAATGTCGACTCGACGACCGTCCGAGAGTAGAATCTCGGTGTCCGGGTGGTACGACTGCTGCTCGAGCGCTTCGTGCATTGCCGAGCGATCTTCCGACCGCATCTTGTCTAACTCGTCCACCGCCGCGATGCCCTTGTCCGCGAGGACGAGCGCGCCTGCTTCCAGCGTCCACTGCTGACCGTCGCCGAAGTCGTCCCTCACAGCCGCAGCAGTAAGCCCAGCTGCGCTGGAGCCCTTGCCGGAGGTGTAGACAGAACGAGGGGCAATGTGGCGAATGTACGAGAGCATCTGGGAGTTGTGCGAGACGATGTTGTTCGAGAGGTACGTGTGCGTCCCCGCGACTTCGAGGTCGTACACCCACTCTTCGCTCGGAGCGACCGTTTCGATAGATTCGATTCGGTCCCACGAGACATCGTTCTCCGCAAGTGCTCGGAGTCGCCCGACGTCGTCTTCCACAGCGAGTGCGTCTTCGATTCGGTCGAGCAGGCGGTTTTGGGCGGCCGAGACACGTCCACCGTCCGGAATCACCTCGTTCCGTTCGTAGTAACTCACGGCGGTCTGTTCGACCCCCATCGCCTCGGACAGAGCCGCCTGTGAAACGTTCAGTTCGTCGCGAACTGCGCTGACGTCCGTCCAATCTCCCGACTCGATACGATCTTTCGTCTCCCGAAGCCACCCGAGCCGCTTCTCGAAGGCACCGATGACTGTTTGGAGGGACTCACGGCTTGGATTCCGATCACCCCGTTCGTAGTGCTGGTACGTCGACCGAGGAAGACCACACTCGAACTGTGAGAGGTGAAGCCGCTCTCGAATCGAGCGTAGTTGGTCACCGATGCCGGGGACGACATCGACGTTCGTATTCGACGGCAGTTCGTCGAACGTACGCGAGGCGAGGTCCTTGCGTTCGGTGACGAATCCGATGTGCTCGACGTATCGCTGGAAGTCGTCACCCCCGATTCGCAGTCGATAGCTCCCGTTCGACCGAGGTTGAAGACTGGCAGTGATACTAAACGAGAGGAGAAGAGATCGGACTCCTTCGAGGAGTTCACGACTCATCGATGCGACGGTCACTTCGCGCTGTGTCGCAGACACGTGGCACTCCGAGTCGACGTAGGCCCGGAGGAACTCACGTTTCGTCTGTCGTGTCGCGCGTCGAATCGAATCCGGCACGCGCTGTTCGTCGGAGCGTTCGAGAATCGCCGAGTCGAGACCGGCGAGGAAGCTTGCGAGTTCGCCCGCGTTACACCGAACCCGCTTGGCCGATTTGTTTGACCGTGGTCCTTCGATCGTGTACGAGAGGCCGAGTCTGTCGAGTGCCTCGGCCACGTCTTCGAGGATCTCCTCGTCGTTGTTCGTGACTCTAACGTCTCCAGTGTGGTCCTCTCTGAGGACGACGTGTCCTTCAGCGATGACGTACCCGACGAGTCTAGCGAGCGAAGGAGTCCACTCGTCCGGGAGGTCGATGTGGGCGGCGTTGTGCGACCGAGCACGCCGATACTCGACGTCGAGTGTGTCGTCGCCAGTCGTCTGAAGTGTTCGCGGGGTGGCGATGAATTCGCCCTCAGTCAGTGTCTCTGCCGTTCTGGCTACAGGCGAACCATCGGTCTGGGTGAACAGTGGGTGTGACGGCGTAATCTCGAGTTCGTTTCCACTGGCCGTTCGGATTCGATACATCTGATCCGGTGCTTCGCGTTTCCAGACCTTCGTCGCGCGTTGCTCACTGAACGTTCCATCCGGCCGCATCGACGGAAGGGCGGTATCCACATGGTCCCAGACACCGTCGTCGACCGGTTTCGGGTCGTCGAGATTCGACTCGACGAGATCTCGAATTGGACGTTCAGTTCCATCCGCGAGCGTCACGCGAGTGTCGCCATCGACGCACTTCCCCGTACCCGGATCCCCGATCAAGAGCATGTGGAGGTCACCTCTGATACGAGACCCGTCCGGGAGGTGTTTCGTCACGCCCGAGAAGAGCTGGAGGATCATCGAGAGCTTCTCCTGGTCGTAGCCGTAGATCGAGGGTGCGACGGAGGCGACCATCTCGTCGTAGATGTCCGGGTGTGAGGAGAGTTCGATGATCTCCTGTTTGTCCTCCTCGGTGATCTCCATGTCCTCGAACTCCTCGTCCTCGATGGTGACGGAGACGCCGTCCATGTAGAGGTCGAAGATGGGCGTCTTCTCGTTGTTCGAGGTCTGCTGTTCGATGTGAAGGACGCCGTTGATCGTGACGTGGTCGCCCGCGGTGACCTTGCCCGTGATGTCGTCCTCGATGTTGATGTCGATGCTCTGTGGGGTCTCGCCCCCTCGCAGGTCCTCGGGCGACTCCTGGACGCGGATCTTCTGGGAGTCGACGAACTCCGACTGGTCGAAGTTCACCCGGAACGGTCCCTGTCGCTCACACCCCTGACACTCGTGTGGCTCCTGGAAGCCGCTGTCCTGCTGGGGGATGTACGTCATCGTGCCACAGCGCTGGCACTCGAAGGCAGCCTCGGTAATCTTCGGGCGGACGTCGGTCGCCTTGCGGACGATACCCTGTACCGAGACGAGTTTCCCGATGTGGTCGTCGTGGACCCGGATGTTCCGGATGTCGATGGAGTCGGGGATGTTCTGGAGACGGACGTGGGCCTGCCCGAGGCTGACGTCGGCGGGAAGGTCGTACAGACGGAGGGCCTCCTCGGCGTACCGCTGGAACTCTTCGGGACGGTTCAGGTAGTCCTCGGCGGTGTCGGGGTCGAAGGTGTAGAGGTCGTCGTAGTCGACGTAGAGCGACCGCTGCTCGTTGGGGTAGCGTTGCGCGAGCCGACCGATCTCGTCGCGGTAGTAGTTGCGGTAGAACTGGATGAACCGCTCCGTGAGTTCCTGGTTCTGCGGGGCCTGCGCCATCGCACAGTCATTGTGCGTACTCGACTAAAGAGTCTTGGCTACCGCGGCGGAAGTGGTCCGTCCGCGGTGCGAGGGGTCAGCCGTCGTCGGATGCGTGCCGGGAAGGGTCGAGGACGGTGACCCTGCCGTCGTGGGCGAACCGGTAGCGTCGACCGGCCCAGTCGAAGTCGGTGCGGACGAACGAGACGAGGGTCACGAGGGGCAGCAGCAGGAAGCCTATGAGCGCGAGGAGGAAGGTCCCGCGCCGGATGCCGAGCGTGGCGTAGACGAGCCCGAAGCCGACGGTGAGGAGCAGGGCGACGGGGAACGGAGCGACGACGGCGGCCACGACGGAGAGCGAGAGGAGCACTATCCCCGACCAGCCCTCGTTGACGCCGACGATGCGGGTGAAGCGGACGACGCGGTCGACCACCGCGCGGAACTCGCCCGCGACTTCGACGGGCGTGACCATCGACCGGACGGGGTGGACCGACGGGAGTCGCTGGGTGAGGAGGTAGTCGTCGCTCAGGACCCCCCGGAGTTCGGCACAGAGCGTCGAAACGTCGACGGTCAGTTCGTCGCGGGTGAACGTGACGCCCCCGCCCCACGCCGTGTCCGCGACTCCGCCGACCTGGAAGACGAAACAGAGGGTGAACAGCGCGCCGAACCACGGTTCGAGCGGTCGCCACCAGCCGCCGCCGCAGAAGAAAGGGATGGCGCTGGCGGGACCGTGTCGCTCGCCGGCGGCGACGAGTTCGTCGAGCCAACCGGGGTCGCGCGAGAAGTCGTCGTCGGTCCAGACGAACCGGTCGTTCGTGGCTCGTTCCATCCCGACGGCGAGCGCGTTCGCCTTCCCGGCACAGCCCTCCGGGTCACCGGTGACGAGGACGTCGACACCGGCGGGTGGGTCGTGAGACGCCACGGGGTCCGTGGCGGCGTCGCAGAGGACGAGGAGTTCGTCGTCGGGGCCGAGGCCGGCGGCTAGCTGGTCGCAGACGGGGCTCCACTCGCGCGTCGGCAAGAGGACGCTCACCGGGTCGCGGTCGGACATCTGCTCACTGCGTGTGGTACGGTCCCACACGTATGAGGGATGCGGCCGGACGGACAGGCGGACACGCCTTCCGGGGGTCGTCGTCGAAGAAGCGGTCACCGCCGGCACGCAGGACCAGCACCGAGACGTCCGAGAGGTCGATGCCGAGTGCGGCCGCGTTCCGCCGGAGTTCATGCTCGCGCTCCTCGAAGCCGACGGAGAGGCCGTCGCCGCCTGCCGCGAGGAACTGAAGGGCGAACATCGTCTTCCCAGTGTCCGGTCCACCGGGGACGACGGTCGTCTGTCCGCGCAGGAACCCGCCGGAGAGGGCCTCGTCGAGGCCGGGCATCCCCGACGTGACCTTCTCACGAGGCCGTGAGTCATACGGTCCGAGTTCGTCCAGAGACACTTGATCGTGTGGAGTACTCTCAAACGGATGTCGTGCCGGGAGGCCGTGTCGTCAGGACGACTCGACGTCGCCGGCCACCACCCTCCCCCGCGCGGCCAGCCAGAACCACAGTTTCAGGAGCCCGAACCCGCACCCGGCGACGAGCACCGTCAGTCCGACCAGACTCTTCACCAGTCCTTCACCGAGTGCGGCGAGCATAGATGCGTGTCAACCTGAAGACATATAAATCCGACTCAGGGACGCAGCGGCGTCGTCGACGACCGGTCGGCACGCACGGGCCCGGCGTGAAGTCCACCGTACACCGCACGCGGGTCCGGCCGTGGGTCACGGCGAGCGGGGCGACTCCCTCGCTCCGACGGTTCCGTCGGTCGAACCGACACGCCGAAAACGCCCGACGTGACCCCCGAGACCGGTAGATGCCCTCGGTCGTGCGCCCGCGTCGCCCCGGCGCCGGGTTTTTGTGTGTATTGCGCATATAATACAATATGAACGAGACGAACGACGGGTTCACGGTTGCACTGCTCGACGCCTCGGTGGGCGAGACGCCCGCCGAACGGAACTTCGGGCGCGAACTCGACGCCGACGTCCGGGCGTACAAGGTGAGCGAGGGGGAGTTCCCACCGCAAGTGGAGACGGCCAGCTTCGACGTCGACGCCGTCGTCGTCTCCGGGTCACAGACGTCGGTGTACGACGACGAGTCGTGGATCGGACGGACGGAGGCGTGGGTCCGCGACGCCGTCGACGCCGGGGTGCCGCTCCTCGGTGTCTGCTGGGGACATCAACTCCTGGCGCAGGCCGTCGGCGGCGAGGTCGAACCGATGGGGGGGATGGGCGAACTCGGCTACGAGACCGTCCGTCGACTCGAGGACGCCGACCCGCTGTTCGACGGTGTCGAGTCGTCGTTCCTCGCGTTCGAGACCCACACCGACGAGGTCACCGCGCTCCCGGCGTCGGCGACGCCGCTCGCCGAAACCGACCGGTCACTGCAGGCGTTCCGCGTGGAGAACGCCTGGGGCGTCCAGTTCCACCCGGAGTACGACCGCGACACCGCCCGGTGGGTCACCGAGAACAAACGCGGCTGGCTGACGGACGAGCAGGTCGACGCGATTCTCGACACCATCACGTCCGGGCGTCACGCGGAGACTGCTCAGGCGGCGCGGGTGTTCGACAACTTCCTCGCGTTCGCCCGGCGGCGGCACCCGATGGCCGAGGGCCGGTCATTAGATGATTGTAGTGTGCAAGACACACACAACAGTTAAGGTCGTCCGCACGCTACCACTGGTGTATGACTGACGCAGTGACCGACGCGCGGGACGAACCGGTACCGATCGAATCCGTCGACCACTTCGAGAGGGTCGTCGGGCAGGACGGCGTCGTCCTCGTCGACTTCCACGCGGAGTGGTGTGGCCCCTGTAAGATGCTCGAACCCACCGTCGAGGCGATCGCGGCGGAGACGGACGCGGTCGTCGCGAAGGTCGACGTCGACGCTCACGGCGAACTCGCCGCGCAGTTCGGCGTCCAGGGCGTCCCGAACCTCGTCTTCTTCCGCGACGGCGAACCCGAGAAGCGCGTGGTCGGTGTCCAGAGCAAGGAGGCGCTGGCCTCGGTCGTCGACTCGCTGGCCCGATAGACGGCGGCGACGTCTGGTTCCTGGTATTGTGTAATTTTCACAATCTATTTGCGCCTCGAGCGAGTACTTTCGGCTATGGACCCCATCGTCATCGTCGGCGGCGACGCGGCCGGGATGAGCGCGGCGAGCAAGTTCAAGCGCGAGCACCCCGAGCGGGAGGTAGTCGTCTTCGAGAGGGGTGCGTACGTCTCCTACGCCGCCTGCGGGATGCCGTACTACGTGAAGGGGGAGGTAGCGTCGCTCGACGACCTGCTCACCGTCACGCCCGAGGAGTTCGTCGAGGAACGCGGCGTCGACCTGCGTCTCCACCACGAGGTCGTCGACGTCGACGCCGAGGAGCGAGTGGTCACCGTCGAGGGACCGGACGGTCGCTTCACCCAGTCGTACGACCAGGTGCTCGTCGCGACGGGCGCACACGCGGTCGTCCCCCCGTTCGAGGGGATGGACCTGGCGGGCGTGTTCACCATGCACTCGCTGCCCGAGGCCGAGGCGGTCCGCGACTTCCTCGCGGCGGAGCGACCCGACTCGGTGGCCGTCGTCGGCGGGGGCTACGTCGGCATCGAGATGGCCGAGGCCTTCGACGCGCACGACGTCGACGTCCACCTCTTCGAGATGCTGTCCCACGTCATGGCGCCGTTCGGTGAGACGGTGGCCAAACACGTCGAGGACCACCTCCGCGACCGGGGCGTCCACCTCCACCTCGACACCGCCGTCGAGCGGTTCGTCGGCGACGACCGGGTGACGGGTGTCGACACGGGAGAGAGCGTGGTCGACGTCGACCTGGCGCTCGTCGGCGTCGGCGTCGCGCCGAACACCGACCTCGTGGAGGCGGCCGGGGTCGAACTCGGCGAGACGGGCGCCATCGCGACAGACGAGTACGGGCGGACGAACCTCCCGGGCGTCTTCGCGGCGGGCGACTGCGCCGAGGCGCGGCACGTCGTCACGGGCGAACCGGACCACGTCCCGCTGGCGCTGACCGCGAACCGGGCCGGGCGCGCCATCGGGCAGACGATGGCCGGCGACGAGACACCCGTCGGCGACATCGCGGGGACCGCGGTGGTGAAGGCGTTCGACCTCACGGCGGCCCGGACCGGCATCGTCGACGAGGACCGCGCCCGTGAGGCGGGCTTCGACCCCGTCTCGGTCACCATCACCGCAGCCTCGCGAGCACACTACTACCCCGGCGCCGAGGAGATTACGATCACGATGCTCGGCGACCGCGACTCCGGCCGCGTGCTAGGCGCGACGATGGTCGGCCGCGAGGGGGTCGCGAAACGAATCGACACCGTCGCGGTTGCGTTACACGAGGGTGCGACGGCTGTAGACCTGTCGTACTACGACCTCGCGTACGCGCCGCCGTACAGTCCGGTGTGGGATCCCGTGCTGACGACGGCGAAGGTGCTCGACGGGAAACTGGGCTGACCGGTAGAGCGCGGTCTGGACAGCGAGTATGCATTTGTTTGTTACACGTAATATACTGGAAAGAAGACGTTATATCCGACCAGAGTGTACCGCTACGAATGCACTCGACCCGGATAGAGAGGGTCCCAGACGCCGCCTCTCCGGCGCAAATCCTCGACTTGCTCGACGAGGTGTACTACTATCTGGGGGCGGGCGGCGAGTTGCTGCAGTGGAACGAGCGGCTGCCGGAGGTGACCGGATACAGCCACGACGCGATCGAGGAGATGTCCGCGACCGACTTCTTCGTCAGCGAGGACCGAGCCCGGATACGGGAGGCGATTTCGACCGTCGTCTCGGACGGACGGGAGGTCACTGTCGAGGCGTACTTTCTCACGAGCGACGGCGAACGAATCCCGTACGAGTTCGTCGCCAAGCCGGTCGTCGAAGGCGGAGAGACGAGGGGCCTGATCGGAATCGGTCGCGACATCACCGACCGGCAGGAGCGAAAGCACGAACTCCGCCGGCTGGAGAACGCCGTCAAACACGCCGGACACGCGGTAGTGATCACCGACGCCGACGGCGTCATCGAGTACGTCAACCCGGCGTTCGAACGAATCGCGGGCTACACACGCGAACAGGCGGTCGGTGAGACGCCGCGGATACTCAAGTCGGGCAACCACAGCGAGGAGTTCTACGAGGACCTCTGGGGGACGATTCTCGACGGGGAGGTGTGGAACGGCGAAGTCGTCAATCGGCGGCGGTCGGGCGAGCGGTACACGGTGAACCAGACCATCGCACCGATTCGCGGCCACGACGGGACCATCGAGGGGTTCGTCAGCATCCAAGACGACATCACCGGTCGGAAGCTCCGCGAACAACAGCTGGAGGTGTTCAACCGAATCCTCCGACACAACCTTCGCAACAAGGGGTCGGTCGTCATCGGGTCCGCGGACACGCTGGCGGAGTCGACCGGTGAGGAGACCCACCGCGAACGGCTCGAGACGATTCGCGAGAGCATGCAGTCGCTCATCGACCTCAGCAAGAAGGCACGCGACGCGGGGGACCTGTTGACGGGCGTACTGGACGGTGGCGCGACGTGCGAGCTACTCCCCGCGCTGGAGCGCATCCGAGCGGACGTCCTGTCCAGCTATCCGGAGGCCGACATCTCGATAGCGGGCGAGCCAGCACCGACACGGCGGGTCAACGCGCGGGTCACGCCCGCGTTCCACGAACTGATCGAGAACGCGGTCAAACACGCCGACGGGGCCACGGCGCGCGTCGACGTCGCGGTGACGACGGACGCCACGACTGCGACCGTGCGAATCGCGGACGACGGGGCCGGCATCCCCCCACAGGACCGACACGCCATCGAGAACGGGACCGAAGAGCCGCTCTCACACAGTTCGGGAATCGGGCTGTGGCTCACCAACTGGCTCGTCGCCTACGCCGGTGGCGACATCCGGATAGACGTGAGCGACCGCGGGACGACGGTCGAGGTGACGGTCCCGTACAGCGAGGAGGACCCGCCGGAAGCGTCGAGCGCGACGGACCTCGACTGTCGGCGTCGGTGACGGCGCGACGGCCCGCGTTCCCTCCGATGGACGGGTGGCGCGACACGGCCCCGGAGACGGGGCTCAGCCGAGGACGGTCGGCCAGACGAAGCGGACGAGCACCAGTGCGAGCAGCGTCGTCAAGAGGACGACGACGCCGTCGAGGAGGCTGCCCGCGCGGAGCATGTGTTCACGGTCGAGGTAGCCCGCGCCGAAGACGATGGCGTTCGGGGGG